>NZ_AUFA01000036.1:0-68797 GCF_000426265.1 Bradyrhizobium sp. Cp5.3
CGTTCGGCCCCAACGGTGCGCCCGCCGCGCCGCATCGCGACCGTGGCGCGGCCCGCAGGCCGCCGTGACATCCGCCTCCATCATCGTGCCGAGCGCCTCGATCCCCGCCGCAAGGCAGAACCGATCAAAGCTCGCCCGCACTTCTGCAAACGCTTCGTCCACAGCCCCAGTCGCCGGCGAACCAGCCGGTGTGATATCTCTCGTCATGGCGTTGCTCTCCTTTGTGGAATCAGCACCCCGAGCCTACCGGCTCAAGGTGGGCAACGCCGACCTCTTCAGAAATTCAACAGAACCCGGGACATCCCCCCGCCCGCGCTCCTGAAGACGAACGAAGGCATCTCGCCATGCCGGATTGTCCGGCGCAAAACTCGCGCTGGTAAGTGCGACCAGACGGCCGCCGTCGCAAAGACGCGTCAAGGCCGAGTTGATGTGCCGGAGCGCCGCGTCCGCCATCCGTCGATCGACGTTCGCCAGCGCCGAGAACGGCGGGTTCATCAGGACGACGCTCGGGACGATAGCCTTATCGAGGTGATCATCGATCTGGGCAGCGTCGAACCGCATGGCCCCAACGTCGGCGAACAGATGATCGAGCAACGAGGCGCGGCTCTCAGCCAGTTCGTTCAGCACCAGAGCGCCGCCGGCGAGCTCGGCAAAAATGGCGAGCAAGCCGGTTCCTGCCGAGGGCTCCAGAACGCGGTCGGCCGATGTGATGCCGGCTGCGGTGCATGCGGCCAGCCCCAACGGGATCGGCGTCGAGAATTGTTGAAGCGCCTGGCTGCCCTCGGAACGCCGCGTATGGGTCGGCAGACAGCTCGCGATTCTCGTGAGCATGGGCAGCATCGCGGCAGTCGAACCGGCCTTGGTCCGCATGGCCGGGCCAAACTTGCGGAGGAACAGAACGGTTGCCGCCTCGCAGGCATCATAGGCGGTCTTCCAGCTCCAAACGCCAGTGGCGTCCGAGGCGCCGAAGGCCGCCTCCATGGCGGTGCGCAGAACAGCGGCGTCGATACGACAGCCGCGTTCCAGATCGCTCAAGAGCTGTCGCGTAGCCCTGATGACGGCAGAGGTGAGGCTTGCAGCGGCACGCATCGAGAGCGGCGCGGCGGCGCCGCCGGCGAGAGATTCGGTCATAGCAGGATTTCTTTCGGAGAGCTGGGACGGGCTGAACCGCCCGGCACTCTCCTGAAACCGCCGCGGCTCAAACCCGTCCTGGCCCTCCTCTCGCTCTCCTGCCGCGGCACCGATAAGGCGCCAATCTCAATCGCCGCGCGGCCCCCTCGCGAACCGGCGCTATTATTTGAGATGAGCCCTCGATCAGGCGACAGGTGGATCGTTGATGGCGGCGTCGAATGCGAGGTCCTCGATCAGCAGCTGCCGTCGATCAGGAACGGTGCGGTCGATGAAGGCGATGTCGCCTTCGCGCCGCTCGTCGATTGCAATGCGCTCGGGAGGCACTCCTGACCCCATCACGGCTCTCGCGGTTATCTTGGCCGCCTCGATCGCCCTCGCGTCGTTATCGGCATCGATCGCAAGTTCGTCATTAGCGCGTAGCCAGATGGCGACCCTGAATGATGAATCCGGCCGTGACGCATCTCTCATTTCGAAAAGCGCGGAAGACTGCAATGGTGTCAACCACGGCACACCTCGCGGATCCAGTACGCAAGCTCCTCAGGCCTGTTGAGCAAGTCGAGCGAGGCGAAATTGTTGGGACCGCCGACATAGTCTTTCCGGCCCTTGCAGGTGCGAAACAGGATGCCGCGGTGGAAACCCATCGCCGATTGGGATGCCTGCACGTAGAGGTGATCGCCATGCAGCGTGATCTCGCCGGAGACGGCCATGCCGCCCGGATTGGAGCGCAGATCATAGTCGCCCGGCTGAAGCTCAAGGGCCATCGCAACGCGGCGAAGCGCGGATCTGGCGCGATTGTGGAAGAGGCGCTTGGCCGCGGCGTCGTAGGCGACCGGCGCGCGAAAGTCGTGAGCATTGGATTTTCTGGGCATGGGAAGGACTCCGGGAGCGGGCAAACACATCCCGGCGGCTCGCTCTCGCCGCACGCCGGGCTCGCCCGCGCTACCTGCCCACCTCTTCCTCTCATGCCGCTGGCTTGACGGCGCGCCACCACGCCAAGCGCGCCTCGCGCGCGGTGTTGGCGAGCCGCAGCAAGCGATCGCCATGGCAGGCACGCGGCGCGCAGAAGCAGACGAGATCGCGGCCACGCAACTGATCCAGCCCACGGAGCAGATGATGCTGGTCCGCCAGCCACCGCTCGTAATTTGCGATGACGGTCGCGCCGTTACCGTCGCGGCGGATCCGGAACGGATTGCCCCACTTGCTGCTGCGAGCGATGTAGACGGCGCTTGCCGGAATACCCGCGTGATGCTTGCTCAGAACCCTGCACATCGTCTGCCTCCTATCTGTTACGTTGCGGTGGACTGGCAGCGGAATCAGCATCGGCGGTCACGCAAGGCCCGTAAGGGCGCGCCGGAAACGGCTTGCCCGTTGACGGCCGATGCGCCGCGCCCAGACAGGAGAAGCCGCAACGGGAGGTCAGGAGGAGCGGACAGGTTAATGGGTTCTAAGCGCGCATCCCGGGCAACAAGTGACGGCCGCGCGTCAGAAGCCGGTGGATAGTGGTAGTCGGGGAGCCTTCGCCGTCAGATAACGCTTTGCTCGCCGCGGCATCGATCAGCTCAGGGGTAAAGGCGCGACCTGCGCGATGAACTCCTCGAGAACATCGTTCGTGGACTTGCCGAGGATTTGATCGGCCGAGATCACGACGACGGCGCCTCCAAAACCATCAGCCCGCATGCGCGAACAAGTGAAGGAAGAAACAGCCGATACGTACTCCAATGTCGGTGAGCGCCGAACGATGTCCTGAATGATGAACTCCCACGATGTGGTCGTAAGATCGAGATCGAGCTCCTGTGATGGCCGCTCGCCGGCCTCAAGCTTTGCCAGGTGCTCTGTGGCGATCCTGTTGCGGCGTTCGCGCCGGCCGCTTGGGACGCAGCAAGTGCGGCTTCGAGCGCTGCACGCTCAACCCCGATCATGTCGGCCGGCCCCACCTCGGAGAAGAAATACCACTCCTCACCGTCACATTGGGCATCGAAAATGCGGTAGAGCGGCAATCGCTCCAGCGGAGTCATGTCAGCCTCTGGGATCGTCTGCTGGACCACGGTCGGTGTGTAGCAGTCGGCCATGTGGGCCTCCTCTGAAAAAGACTGAAAGCCCGGAGCAGCAGCCGGGCTGAGGGGAAGAGAGCTGCGATGGGAGAAGTGCGGAACGGCCGGAGCCGTCCCGTACTGAGCTGTCACTAAGTGTCATTCGGCAGCATCGAGCTGTGGCTCAGTCTCCTCGCCAGCGTCTCCCCGATCCTCCTCGCCGGCGAGGAATTCGGGCAGCGCGCCCGCCTCGTCCTCCTGCTCCGCTGCCGGCGCCGCGGGATCGGCGAGGCGTAGCGGCTGTGGCAGCCAGCCCGAACCGTCGAGGAGACGCTCGGCCTCTTTGGCCATGTCGCCCTTCTTGAGATGATCAATGAGCTGCGCCGAAGATTCGCCTTTGGCTTCCCGAACCGCCTCCAGGATGCGGGGCTTGGTGACACGGCCAAGATAGTTGTCGACACTCGGTCTCCACCCGGCTCGAACCATGTCGAGCCCAACGGCGCGCGCCAGGACATCGGCTTGGTCAAGTCGCGTGCGAACGCCGTGGGCGGAGACACGGCCCTGATTGTAGCGGCTCGCTGGCTCGTAGAGGGCGTTGACCGCAAACGCTGCACAATGAGCGAACAGGGATGCCTGCGCGGTGGCGTCGAGCGCTGTCAGCGCATCCCAAAGATCGTTCTCGCTCTTCGGCAAGCGTGCTTTCCAGGACTCATGCCGCGCCTCGACCGCATTTGCGGATGCGCTGTCCCGCAGCCCCGGCGCTTGAGCGGGAAAGGTCGGCGTGCGAAGTCCGATCTCAAGGCAGCTTCCCGATGGGGCGAACCGATAAAAAGCGGTCAGCACGAAGTTGTGTAGCACCGCCTGGAACGCGACCGCTGGATTGTCTGCCAGCGCATTGCGCAATGCCAGCGTGCGATGGGCTGTGAGCTCGGTGATGAGCCGATCCGGCAATGGCCTTTCCGCATCCTCATCATCCTCCTCCGGTTCGCTTGATTCGCCCGCAAGCGAGATCACCGCGCGCGGCAGGGAACCACCGGCCACCTCGCCTTCAGCCAGGGACACATCTGCGCCCTGCCCGGCAGCGAAATCGGGCGCAGGGGCCTCATCTTCGGAGCGGACATAGCCCCGATCGACTGAAAGCCGTCCTTCGGAATCGATACTGACGAAGACGCCGGCTTTGGCAATCTCGGCCAACTCGAAGATGTGCGGTCGGTCGTCGAAAGCCGCGAGCGCTTCCTCCAGTTCGCCAAGCCGTGCATCCACCTCGTCGGGCAGTTCGTCGGCGTCTTCAAATTTTGCCTGAAGCGCATCGTGTTCCGCCTGGAGCGCATCGAGGCTCGCCTGTTGCTCGGAAGTCAGATCAGCCGGCACGCCTGCGAGCCGGCGCAGCCCCTGGTCATGACCATAGGGAAAGCTTGGGGCGACTTCGATCCACTTCCAGCCTTCGCCTGCGATCGCCTCGGCCTCCGTGCGCAGCTTCTCGGCGACGAGACGATCGAGCAAAGCGACGTCCTCGAGCCAGCCGCCGCCATCCTCTTCGAAGAGATCGCGCAGCAAATTGCCACCGGCCGCCTCGTAGGCGACGAGGCCGACAAACTGCACGCGTTTGTCGGAGGCCCTCACCGTGCTCTCGGTCAGCACGCGTCGGATCTGATACGGCTCGTCATAGCCCGATTTGTGGACATTCTCCCAAACCTGTTCCTGCCGGGCGTGATCGGCGCTCACCGAGAAAGCCATCAACTGTTCGAGCGACATGCCATCGTCGGCGTAGATGTCGAGCAATCTCGGCGAGACGGCTGCAAGCCGGAGCCGCTGTTTGACCACGTTGACGGAGACGAAGAAGATGGCCGCGATGTCTTCCTCGGAATGGCCTTGTTCGCGCAACGTCTGAAATGCACGAAACTGGTCGAGGGGATGGAGCGCGACGCGATGCACGTTTTCGGCGAGCGAATCCTCTTCCGCGCTGATCTCGGCGCCCATGTCACCGACGATGCAGGGAACCGGCGCGGTTTTCGCAAGACGCCTCTGCTTCACCAGAAGTTCGAGCGCGCGGTAACGGCGGCCCCCGGCGGGCACCTCGAACATGCCGGTCTCCTGTCCCTCGGCATCGAGGACCGGCAGCACGTAGAGGCTCTGCAACAGTTTTTCGCGGTGGGCGATGTCCTCCGCGAGATCCTCGATCGAGATGCCGGCCTTGATCCGCCGTACATTCTTCTGGCTCAAGACGAGTTTGTTGAAAGGAATGTCGCGGGACGGCGAGAGCTTGATCTTCTGAACGGCCTTTGCCATGTCGGTTTCTCCAGAACGGGCGGCCGGGAGCCTCTCTCTCGACCTCCAACCCGTTCGCGAAGGGCCTGCCCTCCTCTCACTCTTTCTTTTCTGCGGGGAACGGCGATGCTTGGCGGCTGGCGTCCTATCAGGAAACCCTGTCGCGCCTTCGCATCCCGGATCGGACGGGGGGCCGAAACCGCTGGCACGGGTCGGCACAGGCAGATATGTTGGCCGGCATGAGCCACTACATTTTGGATGGACACGAGCCCAAGCGCACGGCCCCGGTTTCGTGGCGGCGATGGTATGAATCAGCCGACCGTGTCGTCGCGAGGACCGAGATAGGTCCGGACGTCATCATATCAACCGTATTCGTGGGTCTTGATCTCGGATGCCAAGCAGATCGCCCCCTTGTGTTCGAAACCGAGGTCATGGAAGCCGGCATAGCCTCCGTCGACGCCCGGCGGGAGCGTTACCAAACATGGGCCGAAGCTGAACGCGGCCACGCAAAGATCGTAAGCGAGTATCGCGGCATCTAAAGCGCGACGAGATTGGGGCAACTAGTCCTCGCGCTTTGCGCGGTTGTTTGCGCATGATCTTCGAATAACCGCTGCACGCTTTTCCGGAGCATGCTTTAAGCGCGCATTCTCTGCGCGGCGCGGAACTTCGAGTTTGTCGACGGCCCCCGAAGGGGCCGTCGTGGGATTTTGGCTCGCGATGAGGATCGCATTGCCGCCGCTTCCGAGAGCGGAGCAACACCGAGCGCGTTCATCGGAAAGACGCAAGACGCACGAGTCCGGCAGGTCCGAAATTCCCAGGCGTCGCGGAAGTTACGCCGCCCGGTCGAGCAGCTTCTTGGCCTTGGCCTCCATGTCCAGGCGGGCATCCTGATGCGGCTTGTCGCGCGCGACGGCGGTGATGCCCTGCACGAAATCGAAGATGCTTTCAGGCGGGCGGCCTTCCTCCGCCAGCACTGCGTCGATCACCTTACCTGTCTCGGCCTTTGAGAAGCCGCGGCGGCGCAGAAACTCGGTGCGATCCTCGTCGCTGCGTGCCACGATCCGTTCGCGTGCGGCCTTGATTCCATTGACAAAGGGCATGGGTGAGGAGTTGGCAAAGTTCAGCAGTGCGGGCGCCGCCTCGTGAGCAAAGCGGGAGGCAGCGTATTTGGAGTGGCGGATGGTGATCTCCTCGAAATCTTCCACGCCCCAGAGATTGCGATTTTGGCAGACCGCACGGAGATAGAAGCTCGCCATGCCGAGGGTCTTGGCCCCAACTTCCGAGTTCCAGCAATAGAAGCCCCGGAAATAGAGGTCGGGGGAGCCGTCCCGAAGACGACCCGCTTCGATCGGGTTCAGGTCATCGACCAGGAAAAGGAAGACGTCCCTGTCGGACGCATAGAGGGTGGTCGTGTCCTTGGTGATGTCGACGCGGGGATTGTAGATTCCCGTTGACCAGTCGAGCACACCAGGCACCTTCCAGCGCGTATCATCCGTGCCGTTGCCGGCGATGCGCTGCACGGCCTCAACCAATTCGTGATCGTAGATCCGGCCGTTATCCAGACTCTGTGCACCTGTCTCACGACTGTCAGGGTTGGCGGTTAGTATCGCCGATATTCAAAGACGCACGATCGTTGAGTGATGCCGGTGCGAATTTTTTGCCGGGGCGGGCTTAAGCCCGTCCCGGCAAAAAATTCGTCGCCGCTTGGGGGGGCCATTGCCACAGCTCTACTTCACCGATCTTTCCGCCCTGCGTCGTTCAGTAAGGGCCGACGGTGTGACGCACGAGCTGTCCGCGGACGAGATAGCGGCCGCGGAGAGCATCGGCCTCGTCGAAGGCATGCCGTTCATCCTCGGAACAGATGGGACCTACGACCACCACCTCAATCGCTTCCTCCGATCATGCCCGACCATGGGCGTGCGTTCGCTAAACAGCCTTCGTGCCTATGCGCGCGACATTGTCGTCTGGATGCGCTTTCTGGAAGAGCGCCGGGACGGCAAGTCGCTCTGGTCGGCGGACCGCGACGACATTGCCGCATTCCACGAGGCCCGACGCCTGTCCGAGCCTCCGTTCCGCATATCCGCCGCTTCCTGGAATCGGATGGTCGCGGCGCTCGACAAGCTCTATCGGTGGGCTGTCGACGAGAAGATCGTCGCCGCAGCTCCGTTCACCTACCGGCAACTTTGGTCGCGCGCATCTACCATGGGCGCGGTCATGACCGTGGTAGTGAATTGCGCCAAGGAAAGCGGAGCTCGCAATGGCGACATGCGCTTCCTGGACCTACCGCGCTATCTGGTGTTCCGCGACGTCGGGCTGCGCGGCAAGCTGCCCGATGGGTGCGACGACCCGACTTGGCGAGGCCGCAACGGAGAGCGCAATGCGCTGTTCGCGGAACTGCTGATCACGACAGGCCTGCGGTTGCAGGAAGCGTCAAGCCTGCTGCTGAACGAACTGCCGGAGCTGGAGATGCGTCCGGATTCCACAGCCCGGTCTTTGGGCTTCCGACTGGCCGCCGCGACCGCGAAGGGTTCGCGCGGTCGGGACATCCGTATGCCGATTCGGCTCATCAGACAGTTGCAGGACTACGCACGGATCGAGCGGGAGAATGCCCTTGCGCGTGCGCGGCGGAGCAATTGCATTGACCGGATAGACCGCTCGATCTCCGTGGGCGGATACGAGCACCGTGCTCTACGCCTGACCGACGCCGATCGCACCCTCAGAAGCGTTGACCAGTTGACCCCTTCGGAACGCGCGCGCCTCGTCGAATCCACGACAGGCGCGCCGCTGGCGCTGTGGCTGACCGAAGACGGACGGCCGATGCCGATAGCGTCGTGGGAACCCGTGTTCATACGGGCCAGTGAGCGATGCCGTCGCTTTGGCTTCGGGGACATGCAGGTCACCCCTCACATGCTTCGCCATAGCTTTGCCGTCCACATGCTGACGCTGCTTTTGCGTGAACAGATCGGCTGGGTAATCAGCGAGCGATCGCGGCATCTCGGGTCCGCCTATCGCCGGGTGATCGGCGACCCGCTGCTGAAGCTTCAGAGGCTGATGGGACACAGCCGGATCGAGAGCACCTATATCTATCTCGACCACCTTGCGGACAGCCAGGAGATTGTCGACGCGGCAGTGGGCAAGCTTGGTCTGGACGCGGCATCCGGGGAGCCGGCCCTATGAGCCGAGGACGACGGGCAACGTTCCCGACCCAGTCGGACACATCAGATGACAACACCGCCGCAACCATCATCGTGGCCGATCCACGCCGCTTCGCTGTCCGTATCGACACGGGCAGCGAGTTCATCGTGGATCTGACTGCGTGGTCACACACGGCCTTCGTCGCCGAGATCGCGCCGCTGCTTCGGGAGTACATCCGTCAGATGGGGCCAACGCCGATCGGACGTTCGGTGCAACGCAAGGTGCTCCACCTGCGCCGGTTCTGGTCGTTCCTGGATGCCCGTGAGCTCGCAGTGCGGAGACTGGACGACATCACGGTCAGACTGATCAACGATTACGAAGATTGGCTCGAGCAGAATGCGGGGAGCCGACTGTGCCAACGGCACCTTCTGGCAGGGCTAATCGGCGTGCTCCGCATCGCGGTCGAGGATCGTCCCGGTGTGCTGACGCCGGATGTCGTATCCCGCCTGCGCTATCTCGGTCATGGCGATGCCGGCAGCAGCCGGCCCCGCGACGCCTACAGCAGCGGGATTGCCGAAGCGTTGCGCACTGCCGCGCGAACGCAAGTGAGCGAAGCCCAAAAGCGCATCGCGCTCGGTGACAACGTCCCGCCTCCGCCACCCGAGATCGACGTCTGCACGCGGCTGCGTGCTCATCATGATGCCGTCATCGCCGAGATCGCACGAGCCGGATGTATCGAGACACGGCACCCCGCCTTCAAACGCTTCGTCAATCTCGCGTGCTACCGGAATGTGGATCGTAGGATCGAGATGCCACATAGGGGATTCCACCTCACGACGATCGATCTTGCCGCGTTCCTGGTGCTGCTCTCGCTGGAGACCGGCATGGAGATGGAATGCCTGATCCGCCTGAAGGCGGACTGCCTGCGCAATGCCACCAAAGGCTATGTCGAGATCGAGTATTACAAGCGCCGGGCACGCGGCTCGGAGTGGAAGCGCCTGCGGGTGCGGGATGGATCGAGCGCCACACCCGGCGGGCTGGTCAGGATGGCGATCGCGCTCACCGAGCGTGCGCGGCGGCACGCTGCGTCGGATCGCCTGTGGGTCCTCTGGACGATCGACGGCCTGCGTCCAGCCAATGAAGAAGGCGGACAGGGAATCGCCGCCTTCATCGAGCGCTACAAGCTGGTCGATGACGATGGCGCACCGTTGAGATTGAGGCTGTCCCGTTTGCGGAAGACCCACAAGGCCGAGTGGTATCGCCGCACGAATGGTCAGCTCGAGCAGTTCGCCGTCGGCCATTCGATCGGTGTCGCGGCCCGTCACTATGCGGACATACCGGCCCTGCGTCATGTTCACGAACAAACCTTGGCGGCCGCGTTCCACGACGCTCTCGACGCTGCGCTGAGGCCGCTTATCCTCGCAAGCGAGCCGGAAGACCTTGCCGTCGAACAACAAGAACTGCCTCCGGCAACGGACGAACAGGATGTGTGGCTTGCGCGATGCGGCAGCTTTTACGAGAGCCCGTTCGCGGAATCCGGCAAACCTTGTCCGACTCCGTTCTGGGGATGCCTGGAGTGCGAGAATGCGGTGATCACCGAGCGCAAGCTCCCGGCGCTCATCGCCTTCCAATCATTCATGGCCGATCAGCGTCGCGCCCTCAATGCCGAGGAATGGTCGGTCAAGTTCGGACGTCCCTGGCATCGCATCACCAACCAGATCCTTCCGGCCTTTGCACCGCAAGTCGTGGAAGCGGCCCGGGCACGGATCGATACAGAAGGGCTGACGCTCCTTTATCTGCCGGCCGAGGCGACAGCACAATGACGGCGACAAACCTCGCCCCGTCCACGGCCTCTTCGACGACACGTGGCGAAACCGACATCGTGCTCTGCTCGATGAAGCTCAAGGAAGGGACCGATCGGGACGCGCTCTCGCGCTTCGGCGACGACGTCTGGGATCTCGATCCGGCAATCTTCCATGTGACGGCGCGCAATGCGTTCCGGAGGATCGACTTCACCGATATTAGCTGCCTCGTGGAAAGGCTGACGGCCAAGGAATACATCTACGCCTGGCTCAACGAACGCCTTCCAGACCGCTCGGGGCGGCTGCGGCCATTGAGCGCGCGAGCGGCGCTCGCCACCCTGCGCGGGTTCATGGCGTTCGTCCGGGACCGAGAAGGCCGGTTCGATGCGGCGCTCATCGATCAGGACTTGCTCGACGCCTACCTTGCTCTCCAAAAGAACCGTTCCGTGTTGCCGAGCCGGGTTGCCGCCTGCCTGAGGCCAGCCGTGCAACTTCATCGCCTTGCCCGCTTCCTGATCCATGGCGGGCTGCACTTCGTTCCCTGGAACGGAACGCCGGTCTACAAGGTAGCGGGCTGCGGCGGGCGACCATACGAGAACCTGACGCCCCGCATTCCCGAGCCGGTGATCGGCGCATTGCTGCGATGGTCGCTGCGCTATGTCGAGCTGTTCTCGACCGACATCCTCGCGGCGCGCGACGAACTCGACGCCCTTGAAACCGTCTATGCAGCGCGCCCGCGCTACGCTGGGCGCGGCAGTGTCAAAGACCGACTTGCAGGGTGGATCGAGGGCCGGCGTCAGGCGGGACGAGGCATTCCCGTCTGGAACAAACCCGAGAGCATCGGCGGAGTCTGCATCGCGATCGCGCTCAACCAGCGCCTGGACGGCCATGTTCTGAATCTCCAGCTGATCTCCTTGCAGACCGGCGTGCATCCCAGCAACCTCATCCAGAACAAGACCGCCTACGGCCTGCTTCTCGACGCCGTCAAGGAACTCGGCGTGGAGCAAGGTGGCATGGACAGGCCAATCACAATCGATCCCGAGAGCGGTCGCCCATGGCGGCCTCGCTTCGATGCCTATGCGTTGGCGCACGAGGAACGCCAGCTTCAGACCGCCGCCTACATCCTGTGCGCCTATCTGACCGGCATGCGCGACAGTGAAGTTCAGGCGATGCAGCCCGGGTGCCTTCGGCGCGAGCGCAGCGCCGACGGCAGGACCGAGCGCCTGGCGATACGCAGCATCGTTTACAAGGGCCGCGAAGAACGCGGCGAACGAGAGGAATGGGTGACGATCGAGCCGGTCGCTCGCGCTGTCGAAGTGGCCGAACGCCTCGCGGCAAGGCATCGGCCGCGGCGGCAGGACGACGGCATCTGGATCGTTCTCCATCGCGCTGCTGCACTCGACCGCGGCGTGCCGCATGTGGTGCGGCAGATCAATCGGTATCGCGAGCATCTGGACCAGCACTTCGGTGCGTCGGAAGAGCCGGCAATCCCGCTCGTGGAGGGACGGAGCTGGATCTTCAATACACGGCAGTTCCGCCGCACCGTGGCCTGGTACATCGCCAACCGTCCGTTCGGCGTGGTCGCCGGCAAGATCCAGTACAAGCACGCGTCAGTGGCGATGTTCGACGGCTATGCCGGATCATCCACATCCGGCTTCCGTCAGGAAGTCGAGCAGGAACACCATCTTGGTCAGCTCGACGACATCGTTGTACATTTTGAAGCGGCGCAGCGCGGCGAACGGTTGGCCGGCCCGGGTGCTTCCCGCGTCACGCACGAGATCGATCGTGTCGCGCAAGAGATCGGTTGCCTTCCCGGCGTGATCGCCGACGGCAAGCGCGTGAAGGCGATGCTCGCCCACCTCGCGCGCACGCTGCACGTCGGCTATCTGAACGACTGCTTCTTCGAGCCGGCGACAGCGCTTTGCCTTAGCCGGTCGACAGGCTCGGCAAGCCAGCCCATTCTGTCGAACTGCGCCCCTGACCGCTGCCCGAACTCTTGCATCGCACGTCGTCACCTGCCCGCGTGGCAGGCTGCAATCGCGCACGCCGAGGCCATGCTGGAAGAGAAGCGATTGTCGAACGTGCAGCGGACCGCGATCCGGCAGGACCTGGATCGAATGCGCAAGCTAATCGCGCCCCTGCTGGAGGAACGGTCGTGATGCCGGTCAGCTCTTCAACCGAGCGAGCGCTTCGCGCCGCGCTGACCCGGCTTGTCTCGGGGAGCGCGACCCAAACGGACGGTCTTCTGACAGTCGCCAATCTGGCGCGTGAGGCCGGTGTCAGCCGGGCGACCGCAAACCGCGCTTCGGCAATACTCGCAGAACTGCGAGAGGCGGCGGCCGAGGTCGCAAGGCTAGCCCGATTGGAGAAGCCTCGCTCCCCGCAGATTGATGCAGAACGGGACCAGCGTGAGCTGGAGAACATGATCGCCCAGCATGTTCAGGTCCGCGCCCTGCTACAACGCGCAAGCGAGAACAGGAGAAGCAGGCGGGCCCACATCCGTCTCGTCGGGGATGGCGGATGAAGCCTGACGCTGTTCAGCGGATACGGGTTGCTGCGCGTGCATCCAGTCGGCGGCCTGTTGCGCCTTGCTGGCGGCCGTGAAGATCGCGCGAGAATCGTCCTTCAGCACTTCGACCCACGACGCAATATACGCTGCATGATCGGGACGCGGATGGTGGGCTATACCCAGATCGGCAAGGACGAGACCGCTGAGAATCTCCACGCAGCATTCCTCGGCGGCATAGGCAGCCGAACCGAACCGGCCCGAGAGATCGCGGTCAAGCCGGTGCTTTGCCCCTGAGGCATGCCCGTTCTCATGCAGCCAGACTCCATAGAATGACGCAGCATCACGGAAGGAAGCAAAATCCGGCATGAACACCGTGTCCGATGAAGGTAGATAGAGGGCTTCCGAACCACCGAACACGGTCTTGATCCCGAGATTGGCGATGAAAGCCTCGGCATGCGCCAGACGCTCGCTCTCCGGCAGGACGTCCATGGGCTGCCGTTCGTATCCATCCACCTGCGCGACGTTGAACACCGAGAATGCCCGGGCAAACATCCGATGGCGGCCATCATCATCACCGTCATCGCCGTCAGCCGGCTCGTGGGAAGCGATCTGCTTCCACAGCACGACGGTGGTTGAGCGTTCGCCCTTGCGGACCTGCGCGCCGGCGGCCTGCCATTGTCGATAAGTGCCCCATAGGCCATCAGCGTAACCGCCGGCCATGGCTGCGTGCCAAAGCGCCAACGTGTTTATGCCCCGATAGCGCTTGCCGGAAGCGACATTGGTCGGACGGGCAACGCTCGTCCCGTTGTGGAACCACGGCGCACGCCACTCACCTCCACCTTGTTCGATTGCCGCGATGATCTCGGCGGTGATGCGCGTGTAAACGTCGGCACGCGCTCCGGGCTGCTTCTGGGAAGACATCGTGATAGCTCCTTGGGAGCGACGCGAGCGCAAGGGATCGCCACCGCTTGCGGGCGGCGTCAGGCTCAACGTCGATGGAAAGGGATCAGTGAACTGCTGGTGAGACAGCTTGACTGTTCAGATAACGGCCGTAGTCGGGACCAGTGACGGCGCGAAGTTCAACGCGGCTACCCTCGGTCTCAAGCGTCTTGATCTGTTCGACGCGATCGGCAGTCAGGCCAAATTGCAGGTTGATGCCTGCGAGTGCCGCGGGGAGCTGCCGCAGGTAAGCGGCCGGAGCGCCGACCTGGCTTGCAAGCTGACCGAAGCTCCAGTGGGTCGGAGCGACCGGCCTGTCCGAGCCGGGCAACATCAGCGATAAGCGCTCCGGATCGGCACGATCTGCCTCGACATGGATGAGCGCGCTTTCGACCACGCGTGTCCGGCTGCGGTCGGTGCGATCGCGCACCGTGCGGGCCAGCTCGTTGAGCGACAGGTAGCGCTCATCCGCGGGACGGGAAAACCACTCCGAGGAGACCCGACCGACGCGCTCGCCGCGGCTCACATCGACTCTGTAACCGCCGCTATCGCCGCGGCGGGCGCCGAGAACTTGCATATTCATGGGAGCAACCTCCATGACGGGCGCCGGAAGACTCTCCTCCGGCCCTCAACCCGTCACGGAAATCCGGCCCCCACTCTTCCTCTCCAGCTCCGTCGGTCACTGCGCACATCTGAGCCGGAGAATGTCTCACCCCACCGCGTCAGGGACGGAAGCCCGAAGGGTGAAGACCCGGCATGGCGGGGCTTCAGCGTCAGCCGACGGCCCGATCCCGAACGGGGGACGCCCGTTCCTTTGCAAGTGCGTACCGCCAAGGAAACCTCGCGAACGAGATTGACGGACGTCGCGAATCCGGCATGATCGGTCGGCACCGTTTCCTACTCTGGGGCATGTTGGACCAAGCTGAAGTCACGCACCTTCTCGCGCCCGAACTCATCAGACTTGGCACGGAGGCGCGGCCCTTCGAGCGGACATCCACCAGACGATCCTGGTTGAGCGCGGTCAGCGCCGCCGCTGCACACGTAAGATGATCGCCCTAATCCAGCGATCACTCCTTACGCAGCGAGCAGATCACCAAGCTCATATTGTTTGATTTTCTCGACCGTATTCGCCCAAGGCTCGCCTGGGATCATCTGAACGATGTCGCGGAATAAGGCTGCAAACGCTTGACTGCCTGCCTCATCATTGAAGCGCGCGGCTTCTCGGCAACGAATTCGCCGGGCGCGCCGTCATTGCCTTCGACAAAACCCTTCGCCATCAACAGCTCGCGGGTATCGCGCACCAGCGCAGGGCTGCCGCAGATCATGAGCCGGTCGTGCTGAGGATCGAGTTCGGACATCTCGAGGTCCGAAAACAGCCTGCCTGACGCGATCAGATCGGTGATCCGGCCGCGGTTGAAGAAAGGCTCGCGCGTCACGGTCGGATAGTAGATCAGCTGGTAGCGCACGAAATCGCCGAGCAGTTCGTCCCTCGGCAGCTTCTCCGTGATCATGTCGCCATAGGCGAGCTCGGCGACCCGGCGGCAGCCATGCAGCAGCACGACATTCTCGAATCGCAGATAGGTTTCGGGATCCTTGATCACGCTCAGGAACGGGGCAAGCCCGGCGCCGGTCCCGATGAGATAGAGATTACGTCCCTGCTCGAGGTTGTCGATGATCAGGGTTCCGGTCGCTTTGCGGCTGACGACGATCTCGTCGCCTTCCTTCAGCTGCTGCAGACGTAAGGTTAGGGCACAGTCCGGCATCTTGATCGAGAAAAATTCCAGCCGATCCTCGTAACGCCCGCTGGCGAGGCTGTGGGCACGCAGCAGCTGGTCCTCATCTATCTTCAGCCCAATCATGGCGGATTGACCGCTGCGGAAGCGGAACGACGCACTCCGCGTCGTGGTGAAACTGAAGAGAGTGTCGGTCCAGTGATGGACGCTCAGCACGCGTTCCTGGTTGAACTTACTCATTTCTCGATCGAGTGCCGTGCACGAAGAATTGGGATGCGCTCTCTTCGCGAGAGGCAATGAAAAATTTGGGCGACGTTGCTCCAGCGAGCACCGAACGAATACTCGCGCTTTCCAGCCGAGTATGGCGTCTCGGCTTCAGATTAGAGCGTGTCGTACAAACGATCCTGCGTTCTCGCTGTGACCTTGCGCTCTGTTGTAACGCTGCAAAAGCGGCTCCAACAAAAAAATATTGATGTTCCGAGTACCGCTTGGGACTGACTATAACGAGCCCTCGGTAGGTATTTATGCAACGAGCTGCAGGTTGACGCTTTATTCCAGCGCAGGGTCGCTTTCTTCGACGGATTTCAACATCGTCCCCTGCGACGAGCTGAAAGAGACGTCATGCGCTTCGAACGGCGAATTCAGGATTCCGAAATCAATCTGGACTAATTAGCCGGCCGTCATCGGTCGAACCAAGCAGGCAGCTCGCGTTCAGCCCGGTATGGATAAGCGTCCGTCGGAGCACTGCGCCGGGAGCATAAACTCTTCAAGGAGTACAATGAGCGCAATTGCGACCAGAATTGTCGGGCAAACAAGGATTCGCCGAGACTTCCGCATTGGATTGCGTGGCCAAATGGCACTGCTCGGCCTTTCCGGAGTGCTTGTCACAGGTGCAATCTGCGCCGCCGCCCTGAAGTACGCGAGCCTGGTCCAGAGCGATGCGAACGCCAGCAACCAGTTCAAAGCTCACGTCGCATCGTTGTCGCAAAGCTTCCTGGAGTCGCGAAATATCGCGAGCGACTTCCTGCGCAAACCCAGTGAGATATTGATCAAGAAGCATGCCGAGAGCTATGAGCGGCAGCTGGCAGGCTTAAGTCGCGTGGAAGCATTTGTGACGGCTTTACCCGACGAGGACCCGCTGAAGCAGGCGACCTTCCTGCGACCGGCGGTTAATCTCTATTCAACGCGCTTTCAGAACGTGGTCTCGGCGCAGCGCAACCTCGGCTTCAACGAGGATGATGGTTTTCAGGGCAAGCTGCGCAAGGCCGTGCACACCGTCGAGCGACGGTTGGCAGAGCTGAACCAGCCACGCCTCACGATCTTGATGCTGATGATGCGCCGGCACGAGAAAGACTTCATCATGCGGGGCGACGACAAATACGGCGATCAACTCGCAGACCGGGAGGCAGAATTTGAAGGCGCGCTCGCTCAGGCCAGCCTGCCAGCGGAGGTGAAATCCCAGATCCTCGAACTGATCCGCGCATACAAGTCGAGCTTTGTGTCGTTCATGGTGACGCAGGAGGCGCTGGCCGACCAAGTCGACGATCTCGGACAGATCTACGACCGCATCCGCCCGGGGCTCGCGGAGATCATAGCTGCCGCTGACGCGCGCTCGCAAGCTTCAGAAATGCGAGCTGAAGACATTCGACGAAAACTGATCTGGGCGATTGGGCTTGCAACGATGCTCGCGGGCCTGCTTGCCTTACTGTTCGGCCGGCGCATCGCCAAAGCGGTCGCTTCGATGACGGCGGCTATGCGCCAACTCGGCAACGGCCGGTTCGACGTGGTTCTGCCCGGCCTTGGCCGAAACGACGAACTTGGCGAGATGGCCGAAGCGGTCGAAATGTTTAAGCTGAAAGCCCGCGAGAAGGCGCAGGCGGAGCTCGATGCAAAGGCCGAACAGGATCGTACCGCCGCCGAGCAGCGTAAGGCCGACATCGCTCGGCTCGCCGGCGAATTCGAGACCGCCGTGGGCAGGGTCGTCGACACCGTCTCCTGCGCCTCCTCAAAACTTGAGGCCTCTGCACGCAGCCTCACCCGCACGGCTCATCACAGCCGGCAACTCTCGGTCGAGGTCGCCTCATCTTCGGATGAAGCATCCGCCAACGTTCAGCATGTCGCGGCCGCGACGGGCGAAATGGCGGCAACTATCGCCAGCATCGGCCGGCAGGTCGAAGAAGCGGCCAATATGGCGCGCGAAGCGGTTCGCAAAGCCGAACTCAGCGACCGGCGCATGGTCAGTTTGGCAGCCGCGACGGAGAGGATCGGCAGCGTGGTCCAGTTGATCGCTGCCATCGCGCGGCAAACCAACTTGCTAGCACTGAACGCGGCAATCGAAGCCGCGCGCGCCGGCGATCTCGGCAAAGGTTTCGCTGTTGTCGCCCAGGAGGTGAAATCTCTCGCGACGCAAACCGCGCATGCCACGGTTGAGATCGGTGAGCACATTGGCGGCATTCAGGCGGCGACGACTGAGTCGGTCTGCACAATTACCGAAATCGGCACCATCATCGGCGGCATCTCGGAAATTGCCATGACTGTGGTCGACGCCATCGGAGAGCAGGAGGCAACGAGCAAAAGCATTGCGCTCAACGTGCGGGAAGCGGCGACCAGGACCACCCAGGTGGCGGCGAGCGCCGGTGAAATGACCAACGGTGCGAAGGAAACCGGAGGGGCTTCGATGCAGGTACTGATGTCAGCCGAACTCCTGTCTGAGGAAAGCTCCCGGTTAAAGCACGAACTAGACAGCTTCCTTGACAGGATTCAAGCGGCTTAGGCGGGCATGTCTACGTTGCAAGTTCGTCTGAAATGCTTTCTTGCGCCGTCGTGTTACGCGCTCTCGTCACGGTGAGCTGAAGCATCTGCCTGCCCTCGAGAAGAACAGACAATGGCGGCAGTCGCTGGTCGTCTTCCTGACAGGAATCGCGACCTTACGCCGCCTGACTTCCTTTACGTCCTGATTTCCTAATCAATTGGAAGAAAAGAGCGCGCCTCTGATCGGACCCGGTACGAGTCCCGCCGAGTGGTGATGCGCCCCGACGATGGGGACTCCACGATTAGACCTTCGGAGTCTGAATCATCGGACACCGCCTGGCGGATCGTTACCAAACATCCTCGCTGCTCCATCGGCAGAACGCTGGAATAGGCTGTTTCATTTTCCGAACGCCTCCGGAAGATCACGCCAAGGGAGCCGTACGCACGATCTAAGGCGCAACTACCAACCTTGGCAATTGATGGCAAAGGCGGACACATGGCAATCGTAGTCGTAGAGAAATCGACTCGAACGGGCCAGATGAAATGAAAGACGTCCTGCTGGGCACGGTAGCTCTTATCGCACTCGCCACTTCGGCCTCCGCCGCTGAACTGGCGTCGCGCCCCCACATCAAAGATTTTCCAAGGATCACTCGGATCCACGACCGGCATCGGCAACACGGCAAGTGATCTTCATGTGCTCTCCCCGACGGCTCCTGGAATTGACAGCATCATCGACGGTCTGGCCGAACAAGTCGCTGTCGGACATTCGTAAAGGTCCTGCGGGAAGGACGAACGTTGGCTGGTCACCCTCTTTATGGATGGCGCGCGCTTTTTTTGCTCGGCGCGCCAAGGCCGCGGTGCGATCTCGAGAAATGCGAGACGGCAGGTTCGCTCATTCACGTCAGCAGCTTAGGGTTTGTTCGGATGCGCTGGCTCGCGGCTTAAACTCGCACTCCCACTATTGAGCGGCTGTCTGGCCCGCGGGCGGCTCCACCGACAACGCCGAGGAGAGTTTCATGTCTGATCTTGTTGCGATCGTGTACCAGACCGAGGCGAAGGCCGAGAAGGTGCGTCAGCGGCTTCTCAGACTCCAGAAGGAGTATCTGATCAGCCTTGGCGACGCGGTGATCGCGGTAAAGACGGACTCAGGTAACATCAAGCTTAATCAGTTGGTGAACACAACGGCCATAGGCGCGGCGACCGGCAGCTTCTGGGGCCTACTCATCGGGATCATCTTTCTGAATCCCATCATCGGTGTCGCGCTAGGGGCAGCGTCAGGAGCGCTCGGAGGTGCCTTGACGGATTTTGGCATCGACGATGCCTTCATGAAGGAATTATCTACAACGCTCGAACCCGGAAACGCCGCTCTCTTCGTTCTGATCAAGAACATGACCGCGGACAAGGTTCTGAAGGAGATCAAGGACGCCGGCGGCATCGTGCTGAAGACGTCCCTGGATGAGACGAAGGAACAGATTTTGCGCGATGCCCTCGCCAAGGCGGCGCAACCCCTCACCGGGGAGCAACCGCAAGGCGCGGCATCATCCTGAACGATCCTATCGAATTTCGTGGGATGACCAAACCGCATAGGCGAAACCGCCCGCAGCCGATTTCTTACCGCTATTGAAGAGGTGTAGAAAATGAGCGTTCTTAATCGCCGTGCTATTCTTGGCCTCGCACAGGGTGCCCTGGCCGCCGTCGCGGTCGGCGCAATCGGTGTTCATCTTAGCGAGAGCGCAGAGGCGATGCCGGTTTCCACACAATCATCCGGCGCCGAAAAGTCCACCAACCGAATGACGTTGGCCCAATGGGGCCCGCCGCCTCACCCGGGTTGGGGACGGCCCCCGCCGCGCCGCCATCGCCGCTGGGTTTGCTGGTGGCATCGCGGCCGTCGAATCTGCGGCTGGCGGTAGGGCCGTTCACGGAGACGGCCGATTGAAGGGCTTATCGCGGAGCCTATCCGGCCCTCGCTCAGTACGGAGCACTTATGCGCAACAGGTCCCAATGGTTTCTCATGGTCATACTGGCGGCCCTTCTCGTCGCCTCGATTTGGTACTGCCTGCAGATTTGGCGCACGACCCCCGCGATGCCACCGTACGGCAACGTCGTCATGAGTTTGGCCGCTCTCGTGATGGTCGTGTTCGGATCCGGACTGATCGCACTGATGTACTTCAGCAGGCGGAAAGGCCTCGACGAGACGGCACGGATGAGCAGGAGGTCCCGCAACTGGAGGCCGGCGCGTGATCCGACCCCTGGCCAGGATTCGTAAGCAAAGAGCGAAACATGGGCCATGCCGACGCTCCGCTCGAACTGGCAGCAATCCTCACCATCACGGATACCGGCGATGTGGTCCGGACGCAGGCCGGCTGGCCGTCGGCGTCGTGGAAACCACCAGTTCGGATCCAAGTTCGGCAATACGCCAAGTCTCAGCCATCCAACGATCGAGCGCCATGGACCGATCTCCACTCCTAATCGACCTTGCGCTTCAAGGCGGCGGTTCGCATGGCGCGTTCACCTGGGGCGTGCTCGATCGCCTCCTCGAAGAAAAATGGCTTGAGATCGTTGCCATCTCCGGCACCTCGGCCGGCGCGATCAATGCCGCGGTCCTGGCCGACGGATGGACCGCAGGCGGCGCCGAGGGAGCTCGCCAGGCGCTCGACGAGTACTGGCGCCGTGTCTCGCGCGCAGCGACCTTCAGCCCACTGCAGCGATCGCCGTTCGACCGACTATTGGGTCGCTGGACGCTAGACACGTCTCCCGCATACATTTTTACCGACCTCGTGTCGCGGCTGCTGTCACCTTACGACCTTAATCCGACAGGCTACAATCCCCTGCGCAAGGTGTTGGCTGAAAGCATTGATTTCGAGCGTCTGGCACGCTCACCGATCAAGCTTTTCATCACCGCGACCCGGGTGAGAACCGGGCGTGGGCACATCTTCCGCAACGCAGAGATCACGCCTGACGTGCTCTTAGCTTCGGCATGTTTGCCGACCATGTTCCGGGCTGTCGAAATCGACGGCGAGCCCTATTGGGATGGCGGCTTCGCCGGCAATCCCACGATCACGCCGCTCATTCGCGAAAGTGACGCGCACGACATGATCCTGGTGCAGATCAACCCGACCGAAAAACCCGAAGAGCCGCGGACGGCCGCAGAGATCCTCAACCGTGTCAACGAGATTTCCTTCAACTCGCCCTTGATGAAGGAATTGCGCATGATCGCACTGCTTCGCCGGGCGGTCGATCCGGGCACTGGCGAAGGCGCGCGCTGGGCCAAGATGCGCGCGCATCGAATCAGGAGCGACATATTGGCGAGATTTGGCGCCTCCTCCAAGCTGAATGCGGAATGGGAATTCGTCTCGATGCTCCGCACGGAGGGCCGCCAGGCGACTTCCGAGTTCCTCGACGCGCACAGCGCCGATCTCGGTCGGCGCTCGACCGCCGATCTCGATGTTCTTCTGGCAGAGTGCTGAGCGGTGGGCCTTGTCGGCATTCTCATCGGGCTTGGTCTGCTTGTCCTGTTCGCGTTCCGGGGATGGAGCGTCCTCCTGCTGGCCCCCTTCGCAGCCCTCGTCGCGGCGCTACTTGGCGGTGAACCGCTGCTTGCGAATCTCACCCAGGTCTTCATGGTCAGCGCGGCCGGGTTCCTGGCTCAGTTCTTTCCGATTTTCCTGTTGGGTGCCGTTTTCGGCAAACTGATGGACGACAGCGGCGCGGTCACGGCCGTGGCGGGCTTTGTGGCGCAGCGGCTCGGGAAGCGACGTGTAGTCCTCGCAGTGGTGCTCGCAGGTGCGCTGGTCACCTACGGAGGCGTGAGCCTGTTCGTCGCGTTCTTCATCATCGCTCCCATGGCCCAATCGCTGTTCAGAGCCGCCGCGATTCCACGCAGATTGATCCCGGCGGCGATCGTGCTGGGGACGTCGACCTTCACCATGTCGGCGCTTCCCGGCACGCCGTCGATCCAGAACGCGATCCCCATGCCTTTCTTCGGCACGACCCCGTTCGCTGCACCCGGTCTCGGCATCGTCGCCTCCCTCATAATGCTCGGCATCGGCCTGTGGTGGCTAGAACGGGCGGCGGCCAAGGCGCGCCGTGCCGGCGAAGGTTTCGGTGACGAGATGTACGGCGCTTGCGAACATGCGGCCGATGACGAACTGGTTCGCGAGCACGCGACGACGGCGCGCGAGTTTGACCCGGCAGAAATCCGGCATGGCCTCCGTAGTGACTTACCGACCCCAATGCTGAGCGCCACACTTCCGCTTGTTGTCGTGGTGGTCGTCAATCTAATGATGTCGCTTCTGGTGCTACCGCGGCTCGATGTCTCTTACCTGGCCGAACAGCGTTTCGGTGGTACTTCCCTTGCCGCGGTCGCGGGCGTCTGGTCGGTCAGCATCGCGTTGACAGCGGCCATCGCCGTCGTCATCGCGCTCAACCGGAGCCGACTTCCATCACTCCGGCAGACCATGGACGCCGGCGCCAATGCATCCGCCTTGCCGGTGCTCAGTGTTGGGAGCTTGGTCGGATTCGGCGGGGTCATCGCCGCGCTGCCGGCTTTCGAGCCGGTGCGCGACTGGGTGCTCACCATCGAAGGCGGCCCACTGGTGTCACTGGCATTCGCGACCAATATCCTGGCCGCGCTGACCGGCTCGGCCTCCGGCGGGTTGACGATTGCACTCGATGCGCTCGGCGAGACCTATGTAAACATTGCCGCACAGACTGGCACCGACCTTTCGCTCTTGCATCGCGTGGCTGTGATTGGCTCCGGCACGCTCGACATCCTCCCGCATAACGGCGCAGTCGTCAGCCTGCTCGCGATTTGCGGGCTGTCGCACCGCGACAGCTATTTCGACATCTTTATGGTCGGCATCGTCACCTCGCTACTGGCGCTACTGGCCGTGATCGCACTTGGTAGCGTGCTAGGCTCTTTCTGAGCAGCGAACCGTAACGATCGGGATTTCCGTAGCAACGGCGTGTTCTCGCGGGAGACGACGTGCTTCAAACGGCAGGAGTGTATCCGTTCCGACGACTCTTTCAGCCGAAGCCGGTAACAAGACCATCGCTGCTTTGCTCCAGTAGCGGAACTGTTTCAGATAAGGGGGCTGTCTAGATTCGATAAGCCGGGTATTTCGGCTCATCGATAGCCGCGCATACGCTTCTTCTTTCGCCTCAGAAGCACACATTCCTCGGCAAGCTGCCGACGGCCGTGATGAGCAAGGAGCGGACCTTGGTTCGATCAATCGCTGGGTGCAGATTTCGATGCGTGTCCTGCGGGAGAATCATAAGCAGTTCGTCGTAGTATTTGCTTCCGGCCTTCAGGGCCCGCCGCTCAAATCCGTATTCCTTGAAGCCAGCCGCCCTATAAAGCCGATGTGCGGCAGCGTTTGAAGCCACCAGGTCAAACAAGCGTCTTCAACGAGTGGCCAGGCGTGTTCGACGACTTGGTTCACGAGGACCGCGGCCCGCCCCGTACCACGAGCTTCTGAACGGACATACATCCCCACAATACGCCCTTGTGCCGTAGCTTTAGGCCGTCTTGCGCCCGGAAACCCGCCAAGCCCACCAGACCTGCGCGGGACACTGGAATGGAATATTTGGCGCGATGCGATGGCATGTCATGGACAGGAATTCTAGGGGGATCGGCCCTGCGCGCACGAAATTACCCAGGCGCCCGATCCGTTCATCCGGACACGCTCGTTAAGCTCGCCGACCGCTACGAGGGCCAGCGAACCTGCTCAATCGAAAGAACGTGCCTCTGATCGGACGCATTAACAGTACGAGTCCAATCAGGTGGAGACAGCACCACCTGGCGGAGCGCTGAGTTTATCCGGGGAGCCGGATCCGATCGCGTCGTCGCCTCCGCTGGTTGGCGCCTAGAAGTATTTCTTTGCTTTGAGGTGATTTTACAACGCGGCAGGTCGGTAGGTCCGAAGCTCGTGAAATTGCGTACCGACTTCATTGCCAGCCGCTCGTAGACGGTTGGGTGAAGTTGCGCCGTGTCGGGCACCTGCCGAACCGCCCTCGCCCATCTCAGCGCAGTCCCGCCCATTCCCACCATACATTCGTCGTGCATCATGCCGTCGGCCGACGGATATAATCTCAGCAAGTTCCTGTCGATGATGACTCGTCCTGTCTCGGGAATCTTCTCGGTGATGAATTCCACCATCCAGGCCAGCGTAATGTCCGACAGGCGCGATTCGTTCTCGGGATAGCTTCCGCCGACATCGGCATGATTGCCGGCGAACCAGATCTGGTCGAACTGCTCCGGCTCACCCTGTCTGTCCGGCCACTTGACGGTGCCGCTTCCTCCCCAGGGTACTCGCTTGAAGTCCTTTCGGCCTTCATCGATTGATTGCAGATGCCGCGCGTATTGGATGTCCGACGGGAAATGCCGATCGTAGGCCCAGTCGGGGAAGAAGCGCTGCCAACCGATCGCGGCGACGGCGTCCCAGATCCCGATGAAATAGGCCGAAGCCCCGGCCGGGCGCCCGACCTGTGAACGGTAGGCGTCGCGAAACTGGGCTGCTCTCTTTTCCGCCTCCGCGCCGTCCCTCGGCATCCCGAGCCAATAGATTGAGGACACCGCGTCCTTGGCGACTTTCCTCAGGGAATTCGGATCGAAACTGATCGGCTGGCCATTCCGCTCCCTGGTCGGAATGCCGCACAGCTCGAGCACATGCGCAAGACACCTGGCGGTGTAGGCGCCGCGGCTGAAGCCGAACAGGTAGATGCGGTCTTCGGGCTCCCAGACGCCGACGATTGCGACATAGCAATCGATGATCTTCTTTGTAAGGCCGAATCCGAACATCTGCTGAACCGTCTCTTTCACCCCGTCCCAGCTGTTGTTATGTCCAGGCATCGGCGTCCCGATACCGGGAATGTAGAGCGCCAATTGCTTATTCGGGTCGATGATCGATTCAGGTCCGGTGCGCGTTGCCCGATAAAGTTTGTAGACGTTCGTGCGGCTCTCGTCCGGCAGGAGACCTCCTTCGTTGCCCGTGCCATCCGCGAACACCAGGATGCTCTTAGCCATTTTAAGTCTTCCTTGGTCAGGTGACGAGGGGTTCGAGCGATGCATCCGCGACGACGACGCCGGTCGCATCGGTGAAGATGGCAGCGACGTCCCTCGCTTTCTGACGGTAAGCTCATAGGTGCTTTGGCCAACGAGCGGGATCGCCTCCGCCAGGCTCATGACCTGCCCCTGCTTGGCGGCCACCGCAGCAGCCTTGAGTTTCTGCTCATCGGAACGCAGAGCAGAAATAGCCGCATTGAGATCGGAAATGTTGGTCGGCGTCACCAGCTTGCCGCCGATGTAGACGAGTTGGCTAAGTCCAACGATACCCAGGATCGTGTCCGGAACAACGAACGTCGAAAGCTGATTCACGCCCGCCGCGATCAAACCTCCGATCACGACCAATTCGAAAATGAAACTCTGATAGCGATATACATCGAAGACGCCATCGGTGGAGAAGAAGTCACGCCAGGTCGCGTTTGACGGGTCGACGATCGTCTTGGCCATCGGAAGCCAATTGCGTCGCAGGAGCCATGCCCGGTTTTCCGCCGACAGCGTGTTGCGTTGGCTATCCGTGCCCTTGGCTATAGTCGCGCCGACGCCGCTAATGCCCAGGAGCGTCAGGATGGATCCCGACAGATCGACCAACGTCCCTGTCTGAAGCAGCAGCAACGTGATCAGAGCAGCAACCGCCAGGGAGAAGGCCAGCGTCTGGAAGGTCGAGAGGCTTCCCTTTCCATCCGACCCCGCCGAGACCTGTGCGGGGTTCAACGCGCGCAGGAAGGATCCCAACGTGTGATCCTTCTTACGAAGCGCGAACGCCATCCAGATGTAGAGAACCAGAACCTCCACAAGGACCGCGCCGATGCTGAACCAGTAGGGACTGAGGCGGACGCTTATGGACGAGACTCGCCAAGGAGACTGTCCGACCGGACTGTTGCAGGTATAAAGATAGAGATCGACCCTGCTCCAGAACCACGCCAGATCGTCTCCCATGTTCAATGTGACGATGGTCTGGTCGGGCTCGAGCAGATGCTTCTTCACCAGCGTGTCCGATTCCGTCGCGCGGTGCGTAAGGACGTCCTGCCTCTTGAACAGATAGGTTTCGTCTCCGTAGTCGATACCGGCGAAATAACGCACGCCATCGACGAACGGCGCGCGCACGCCGACATCAACGCGCTGGTTTGTGGGCAAGAAGTTCGTGGCCAACACGATGGGTGCGCCTACCGGATTGCGACCAGATCGAAGCTCGATGGCAAACTCTCCGGGCTTCACGCACTGCTTCTGCGGATCGCTCGGCGGGGTCTGAAGGCCCGCAGGGGCGCCGACGCCCGTTGGCTGCGCCGGCTTTTGAATCGAAGGATCGGATCGCGGCTCGTCAGATGTCGATTGCGACACCGCAGGCTTCTGCCCGTCGCCTTGCTCCGGTTGGGCCTGCTGCACTCTTGCTGGCGAAGAGAGGAACAGAGTTATCAGCGCTACGGCGCAAGCAGCAAGGATCCGGCATTGAGCCATTTTTTTCACCGGCTGGAAAGCAAACCACCCAATTATTTACCCATGGTTGTTCCGACCCCGGAAGCCAACTTCCATGATTTGCCTCGTTTCTCCCCGAGTAACGCAAAGGATCGAGCCGGCTATCGGTCCGTCAATCGCTCGAGCTCGGTTGCTAGTTTTGGTCTTCGCAGCTTCACCACGCCAATAGCCGAGGGAGCTATGATTTCGACGGCTGCGGCTAAGCCACCACAAGTGAATGCCTGGCCGGTGTAGCGGCATTGGTGGCCGGCATATCGCTAGCTTCGGATCAATGTTGTCCACCGCGATTTGATAGCGATTGGCCGCGGCAAGAGGGACGAATTTGCCGGAAATCTGCATGAGGTGCGTGCTAGCGGTTCTACCCTGAGCAGGCAGTTTCGAAGACATTCGGGACAAGATGCAGCATGCACCTCTGGGGCGGGAGCGAGATTGATTGATTTTCCTACTAGCTGTTCTCGCCCGAGTTGATCGCCGGCCGTTGCAGACATCTGCATTGCGAGATTGTCGACGTGACCGCGGCAGGAAAGAATTTCGATGACGAAAGACTAAGGACCGTCACACGGTATCGATATTGCTGACTGTCACCTGAATGGCGATTCCCCGGACGTGCTCGACGCATTCGCAGGAGCCCCGCGCAAAGGTCGGCGATTGTGCTCGCGCCGGACCGCAGCGGCATGGGGCTTTGTCGCGCGGACGAGCGGGATCCTCGCTCCCCGAAAAATTCAATGGAAAGTAAACTATGGCTACCTACCGCATTGATTGTGTTCACAAGCCGAACCGCATGAGCCGGCATGAGCACATCACGGATGTCGGCGGGCCCAAGCCCGAAGGAGGAAGATGGCGGGACAAGGTGGAAAACGTTGTCCTTTCTATCGAGAACAAGCAGCACAGGTTCTACACGCAACAAGGTGATTCGACCGCTTGGGTTGCCGTGCGAAAAAGCCCCTCGGGACGCAAATTCATTCAGACCCATGCAGATGGGGTCTGGACCGACAATCTGCTTGCTCTCGACGAGTGCTCGACCTAGCTCAAGCGTAGCGCGCCCGGCGTTTGACTTACAAGTGCCCGGTTTGGTTCTCGCCTCACGCGCACAAGTGAAAGAATGTGAAATCCGCGAGGTGACCCGCCTCGTCCCATTCCTTCACGGGACCTGGCCTTGCGCTGCCCAGGCCGCAGGCCCTGATCAAGCGTGCGCGAACGCGCATCGCCGACTGAAATGGCACCCGGAGAGCGTGAGCATAGCGACCCGAAGGGGCACGCGGGTCCGAGTGCAGCAACGAGACCGGTTAACAGTGGCACCCGGGACAGGGGCAGTGATAGCGATCGCCGAAGGCGAGCCCCTTTCCCGAGTGCCCCCGGCGAGGAGCTCCGCAGTCTTTGCGCGAGGGATCGAAGCCCGAGGGCGTGCGCCGTTGAGGCGTGGAGAAGAAGGGAGTGTTCGAAAGAATGGAGCCTGCTGGTTATGGCTCGTACTTGCCCGGCTTACCGGTGTCGGAAACGACTGAGATTCCGAAAGGAGAACGGGACCAAAGCATGCCGGGAAACGTCTCGAAATCGGGCGCCGCAGCCCGGTGGAGAGCACAAAGTAAGGTGTGCATGGTGAAAGCTGTATTGCCTGAATCCCAGTTTCCAGTTGCCAAAGGGCTGGCCGTAGCGAACGCGGCTGACACGCTATGCCACGCGGGGCAGATCGCACCGGCCAGTGCGATCCGCCACCAGTCTGCGTGGGACGACCACCATCCGTGGGTCAAGGAGACGAATGGGACACCTAAACACACCGCAACTTCCTACACACGCAACTACGGGATCGCCTGCAGCAGGCTCTTTCAAGGACCTGTATGGCGACGGAGCCGTCGTAGTACCCAAATGCCCGGCGTAATGGCCGGGACAGCCGCCGCGAGGTGGACGATCATGCGTATAAGGCCGGGTGACCGGACCGAAAGCGCCTCCGATCGGGGGAAGGACGATGCCGCTAAAAATGGCATTTGCAGTATGCGTAGAAGAGATTCTTCGACGGAGAGGTTCTGCTGATGCAGGCCGCTACCATCCAGAGAAGAATTGAATCACTGCCGACTTTGTCGCGGTCGGGTAAGCGCGTAAATGGCCTTCACCGCCTGATGAGATCTCCGCATCTCTTCGAGTGGGCCTACGAAAAGGTCTCCCGCAACAAGGGAGCCCTGACGCCCGGTGTAGATGGCAAGACCTTCGACGGCATGTCGCTGGCGAAGCTCGCTGACATCGCCGGGCGCGTGGCAGACGGCACTTATCGCTTCCGGCCAGTCCGGCGGGTCCATATCCCAAAGGACAACGGCAAAACACGACCGCTGGGTATCCCCACGGTGGAAGACCGGCTCGTTCAGGAGGCGGTCAGGATTCTGCTCGAAGCGATCTACGAACCTGTGTTCCTCGACGAGTCGCATGGGTTCCGCCCGAGACGATCCTGTCATACCGCACTCAAGTCCATCAAGAAGACCTGGACGGGCTGCAAGTGGCTGGTCGAAGTGGATGTGCGTGGGTTCTTCGACAACATCGACCATGACATTCTGCTTGGGCTTCTAAAGAAGCGGATCGATGACGACAAGTTCATCGCTCTGATCGAAGGAATGCTCAAAGCAGGCTACATGGAAGATTGGGTCTACGGACGCACTTACAGTGGCACGCCACAGGGCGGCGTTGTCTCGCCCTTGCTCGCCAATATCTATCTGCACGAGCTGGACCAGCACATGCAGACGATGAAGGCGGGCTTCGACAAAGGCCGCGACCGACGTCCATTCCCGCGCTATGCCGCGCTGGAACGGCGCGTCCTCAGTCTCCGCCGGAAAATTGAACGGCTCCGCGCCAACGGCGCGGATCGGGCCGAGGTCGACGCTGCACTCGCGGAGATCAAAGCCATCAATAAGGAGAGACGGAAAGTGCCCTCCGTCGATCCGATGGACCCCAACTTCAAAAGGCTCCGCTACTGCCGCTACGCCGATGACTTCCTCATCGGCATAATCGGGAGCAAGCGGGAAGCGTGTGAGATCATGGCCTGCGTCGAACAATTCCTGATGCAGACATTGAAGCTCACCGTGTCGCCCGAGAAAAGTGGAGTCCACGCCGCTTCAAAGGGAGTGACCTTCCTCAGCTATCGCATCTCGACATACACATCCTACGGGGCTGGACGCAAATCCAACCGCACGGGACCGGATGGACGGACATGGCGCGTGGTACGCCGGCCGACCACCGGCAATGTCAGTCTGCGCGTGCCGCGGAAGGAGGTTACTGCGTTCTGCAAGCGACACGGCTATGACGATCTCGCCAGAAAGACTGGCCGTCCTCGCGATCAGTTCTTGGTTACCAGCGATGTCGCAACCGTCCTCGCCTATAACTCAGAATTCCGTGGTTTTGCGAACTACCATTCGTTTGCCGATGACTTCAAGGGCGCCTTGGGACTGTTGGAGCTTACTGTGTTCCGCAGCCTTGTGAAGACGCTGGCGATGCGTCATCGGACGACGAGAGCGAGAACCATGGCACGTCTGTGGAATGGTACGGACTACGAGGTTAGCTCCGTGGTCCGTGGCAAGCTTCGCAGTATCAAGCTGTGGAGACTGAAGCATCTGACCCAAACCTACTGGACGAGTCCTGTTGTCGACAACGTCACGGCAGGTGCGTGGTGGGTCAAAAGCCCAAATGATCTGATCGATCGACTTAGTGCTCGCAGATGCGAAGCGTGCGGCGATACGACAGGACCATTTGAGATGCATCACCTCCGCCGCGTAGGAGACCTGCGAAGTGGCTCGCTGACGGTTTGGAAACGGTCCGGTTGGCGGCGCAAGACCATCGTCCTGTGTCCGTCATGCCGTGTAGCCGTCTCCGGTCGAGAGCATGCGCGTACGGAAAGCCGTGTGCATTGAAAAGTGCCCGCACGGTTTGGGGGGAGGCGTAGGGATATCCTCTTCGAGGTTTCCCGCGCCTACCCTACGAGACGCGAAGCGGCTCGGTTTCACGAGAGCCCGATGCGGCGGAAGCCGCACGCGCGCAAGCAGATGGGTGCCGCATCTGCGGATAGATAGACAGCACAAGTGCTTGAGTGTCAGGCGCAGCAATGCGCGCTCGGGGTGATTTCAGCGGCGGCACGGGTAATCCCGGATCTTGTCAAAGAGCCCGCGCAGTCGCGTCATCACGGCGTCATCACTTGTCAGATGATACAATGCCCCGCAGCCACGGTGAATTGCTCCTTCCGGAAAATCGAGTGCCGGTCGAAATCCCGCGTGATCGTCTCGAACACCGCGTCTGGTATCATGCCGGCGGCCAAGGCCTTTGCAACGTAGTACTCGGCCTCAGACTGCCCGTATCGCAGCGGCAGTCCATTTGTTCCCGGACGTAAGACACCATGCTCACTGTCTCAGTGGACACAATGCAGATTGCTCGACCGCATAGATGCGGGCCCGAGCGCAAGGTCCCGCTGCAATAATATTGATACTCGACGTATCCCCAAACGTCTTTTTTTGAGTCACCGCCTGCAAAAGTCCAAAAGACATGTCCGCAGGCACCGGCTTCGTAGTTGCGCCCTCTTCTGAAGTAATATGGGGTCCCAAACCGTTAATGTGATCGGCTGGGCGACATCATGATGGTAGGTGTCCCTCACAACGTTGCTACAGCGCGGGTGGTCGGCTTGGCTGGACATCGACGCGAACTCCCACCGGTCGGCCATGGCATCGTCCCCGTGCCCGACGCAGGCGGCTGCGCTCAATGGCGGCACCTTGACGGCGACCCCACCGACGCCTCGATCCGACGGTGGCCTTCGTCTCATTCTGGGCCGGACTCTTAATGACGGCTTATTTTGTTCGACGTCGAACGCGGGCCTCGACACCTGATACACGGGACTCAGGTTGATGCTTCAAAAAGATCAGCAAGACCTCGAATAAAGGCAATTAAGAAGCTTATGAAGATGAGCACGAGGCCAAGAATAGTCCACACAAAATCGGCCGCCTTTGGCGAGTCGATTTTCTCCTTAATTGCTCCTTCGATAGACACTTTCAATTGGCTCAAGCGCCCAGTTGCCTCGACTTGCTCGACCTTCAATCTCCGACGACGCAGCCAGAAATCCCTCAGCCACGGCACGGCAATGAGTATTGGACTCGCGGCGCCCAGAACGTCCTTGAGTGCGTCCCACCAGGAGTACGCCATCTGTTTTAGGCCTCACCTGCGAATCAGGCCTACACAGCCATAGGCATGTGCGCCGCGAGTTCCAGATCGTCACTCGACGCTGCAACACCGAGCGTTTTCCCGCATGCGACTGAAATTCGCTCCATCAAATCCCAAGTGGGTCCTTGGATTCCAACTCCCGATTCAATCTCACTAATTCGAGCCTGGCTTACGCCCAACTTGTCCGCCAATTGGGATTGTGAAAGTCCAGCATCCTTACGCATCGCGCGAACGAATTCGCCGGCACGCATCGCCGCACTCGACAGCTTCTTTTCGGCTGCAAGGTTTGCGTCAGCCCGTTCAATCCTTTCGACAAGATCGGCAAGCGAACGCCCCCCTCTCTTGCTGCTAACCTCAGCGACGGCGCGCGGTCTACGCTCCTGACTTTTTTCGACTTTGAGTTTGACCATTGCAACCTCCGCTCTTCATACAAACCAGACTGAAGCTCGTGCATTCAAAATTCCGGTTTTCAAGACACTATAGTCGTTGCCGTTCCAGGACGACCCGCCGGCAGACATGCGCACACCATGCTCGGCCGCGAGCATCAGCGTTACCGTGACGTCCCCCATCTCGTCGAATTCAACAGCGAAAATGACAAACTTGTTCGCCGACAAAGCCTGGAACATCTCAACACCCCTGTACGTATAAAAGGGCGAGAGATCCCTGCTATCCACCGATCCGCAGTGGACCTTCTGCAGGTAGAGCAGGACCTCGCAGGCGAAATTATGCCCAAGCTGTTCCAATTCATCAGCCACATCTCCCAATTGTGGATCCTCGAACGAAACAAGCATATAAGGAATTCCTTGTATTTGTCAATGTTCCCCACCATCGAAATTCTGGGTAAGGAGCCGCGTTGAGGAAACAGCCCAATAATGTACATCGGGTGGTTGACACTACCACAACGAGCACAGGACGTACTTGTAAGTGAATTTGCCATACCGTTGTGTCGATCAGGAAAACCGGCGCCGGGCAACAGCAATAACAAATCTTATCAATAGCTTAGCGTTCGAGATTTTGCCTCCCCTAGGCGCCTCCCGGAGAAGTCATGACGGGCTCCACGCGTCAAGGAACCTGATCGCCCCTTCCCCCGCGTCTGAGTCGACGTTTCGCAATTTCCGAATAGGCGTTTCCAGCATGCGGAGTGACGAAAACACCCTCTTGCCGTCGGCGGCAAGCGCAGAAGCATAGCTTGGCAATGCATGTCTTACCGGCGCTTTTCGGCAGCGAAACCACCAGATCGCTAGACTGATCGACGGCGCGAGTTGAGGCCTTGATGTGCGATGGCCCGCTTTGAGACGCCCATTGAACCAGTGCCACGGCCAATCGCCCGCCGCCTGCCAGTTGCAGCAGGCTCCACTCTTGGAAGCTGCTCGACCAGATCGACAGGAGATGAAGCGCAATGCGATTGTGCCGTCCACTGCGGGAGCACGTTCAACTCGCTGCAAATGGGCGAGGCTCACCCGAAGTTTCCGGAGCTTGTGGCATCCGTGAATATTGGTAAAACGGATTTGATTTTCTCGATAATATTCATGGTGTGGATACGGCATGCGCTTCAAAGGTCTCGATCTGAACCTCCTCGTCGCGCTCGATGCGCTGATGACCGAGCGCAGCCTTACTGCGGCGGCACGCGGCATCCATCTGAGCCAGCCCGCCATGAGCGCGGCCGTCGCCAGATTGCGTGCCTATTTCCGCGACGATCTGTTCACGATGAGGGGGCGCGAGCTCATTCCGACCCCGCTGGCCGAAGCGCTGGCCGTCCCCACCCGCGAAGCATTGCTGCACATCCACCTCTCAATTGCCTCACGTGACACGTTCGACCCGGCCAAATCGGACCGCCGCTTTCGGATCGTCCTGTCGGATTTCATGGTCATGCTATTCATCAGACCGGTCCTCGCGCGTGTCGCGCGCGAGGCACCCGGCATCTCGTTCGAGCTCATTCAGTTTGACGACCAGCCGGACGAGCCGCTTCGGCGCGGCGAGGTCGATTTCCTGATCTTTCCGGAAATATATATGTCAAACGACCACCCTAGAGCGAAGCTCTTCGAGGAGACGCTGGTGTGCGTGGGCTGTCATACGAACAAGCAGCTGTCGCGGAAGCTTACCTTCGAGCGATACATGTCGATGGGACACGTTGCGGCCAAGTTCGGGCGCACACACAAGCCTTCGATCGAGGAATGGCTCCTGCTTGAGCACGGTCACAAAAGGCAGATCGAGGTGACCGTGCCGAGCTTCAGCTTGATCCCGCCGCTGTTACTCGGCACCGAGCGCATCGCGACAATGCAATCACGGCTGGCAAGGCACTTCGCGACCACGATGCGGCTGCGGATCGTCGATCTTCCGCTGCCGTTGCCGGCCTTTACCGAGGCGGTTCAATGGCCTGCCTTGCATAACAACGATCCGGCAAGCATCTGGATGCGGAAGGTCATGTTACAGGAAGCAGCGCGCATGGGGCGCCATGCGAAACCACGAGATGTCTCTCACGCTCGTAAATCCTAGCCGCGGCCTGTATCTGGGCGTGTGGCGATGAGGCTCAGTTACGGCACAAGACCACCTGACCGCAGCTCTCTCTAGCGAAAAGACGGCGCGCTCCAATACAAATGGAGGCTAAACATTCAGGTCGCTCGCGTTTGGGAATTGGTGCCTGTCGAATAGCGGTGATTCACTCGATCCGGAGGCGGCGCAAGAACGGCAAACCTTGTCGCCAACAGCTGAAAACGTATGACAAGTAGCCCCGCGTAGGTGGCTGAGCCAACCGATAAGCCGATCCAGATGCCGATCGCACCAAGGCCCATCATCAACCCAAATGCATAGCTGAACGAGAAGCCGATCAGCCAGTAAGCGAGGACTGCGAACAGAAGGGGCACGCGCGTATCTTTCAATCCGCGCAGTCCACCCGCCGCAATGATCTGCGTCGCGTCACCCGCAAAAAAGCCGGCGGTCACCAGAAGAAGCGTCGCAGCCAGTCCGATCGTCGCGTCGGCGTCTCCGGCCGATTTGTCCAGAAACAGCTCTGCGATCTGAAAGCGCGCAGCGACGACCCCGATGGTCAGCAGTGCAGCGATCAACATGCCAAGCAGGATCGCGGCCAGTCCTGCGCGTTTGATGCTGGGACCGTCTTTGCGACCGACTGCATGGCCAACTCGCACGGCGGCCGCCATGCTGATGCCGAGCGGCACCGTGTACAGGGTCGTTGCGACCTGCATCGCGATTTGATGAGCAGCAAGCGCGCTGGTCCCGATCCGGCCCGCCAGAAGTGCGGCGGCCGCGAACACGCCATATTGCATGACGAGAGCGATCGAGATCGGGGTGCCGATCACGATCATCTGCCGCATGAACAGCCGGTCGAAGCGCCAAACATGCGCGAAAACCTGATACTCCCGGAAAGGACGGCGCACTGTCGCGATCCACAAAGCGGCAAGGAAGGTTCCACAATTCACGACCGTGCTCCCAAGCCCGACCCCAAACAGCTCCAGCCGCGGCAAGCCGAATTTGCCGAAGACCAAGAGATACACGAGCACGGCGTTGACCGGGATAGCTGCAAGCGTGATCCACAAGATCGGTTCCGGTCTGCCCGCCGCGGCCATGAAGTTGCGGATGGCGTGAAGCCAGAGCGCCGGCACCACGCCCCAGGCAAGTCCGAGCAGGTACTGTTGGGCGAGCCGCGCCGCGTCTGGCCCCTGACCAAGAGCGAGCAGAATTTGCTCTCCACGCACGGCAATCGCGATGATCGGGACCGATAGAAACAATGCCAGCCACAGGCCCATGCGCAGCGCGCGCGGTACGACAGCGAGGTTGGCCGCGCCAATCGCCTGTGCGGTCAAGGGCCCGATGGGCGCCAGCAAGCCCGCGCCGAAGGTGCAACTGATGATGTAGAGCGTGACACCCAGCGCGGCCGCGGCGAGTGCCTCGGGCCCGATGCGCCCGATAAAGGCAAGATCGGTCGCCATCATCGCGACCTGTGCAAGCTGGGTCAGCGCCATCGGCCAGGCGAGCTTCGCGGTTTGACCGAGCTCGACAGCGAGGCCATGGCGAGGCTGGGAAGCCGATAGCGGCTTTTTGTGGACTATCTCGTGCATGGCAATAATGCTTCCCGGGTTGCATCGGCGGACCAGCGACGCCTGTTTTGTCGAGCCTCGCGCGCGGCCTCGCGCGATTGCGCTCGGCGAGCGACCTCGGGTCTGCGGCCTATATCCGGAATTGAGCGTGTATCTACGATCGATGGTCCACCGATGAAGGCAATTGGTCGCTTGATCAGTGCATCCGGGCTGTCGCTGCCCGCGCGGCCTTCAGTCTCGCGAAATCCTCGAGCGCACAGGGGGGCAACGGCATGCGGCCGGGATGCCGGGAATGTTCGATCGCCAGCATCGCGCAACGGTTCTGGCGCGGGCCGATCGCCGAGGGACCGATCAGGCTCGCAAGATCGTGCGCGACCAGGAACTGAGCGGCATGCCGCCAACGATACGAGAGGCACACCGCGCCTTGCGGTGAACTGAACTGCGACAATGTGGTGAGCGGCCACCCGGGGCTACCTTTAGGATCTGTACAGACGAGGACTCCGTTTTTTGTTTTTTTCAAAACTCGTGCCAAACTAGGTGAGCTTGATTTCTAACGCGCTTTACCAAAGCGAGCGTGTCGCGGATCCGACAACGGTCGTAAATCCTACATTTGGCAGTGATGCCGCGCTCGCTATGTTGCCGAGGTGTAGTGCGTGTCGCGCTTGTCCGTTTTGACAGCCCTGATGCATGCGCTGCTCATCTTTCCTCATCACGCGGGATGGCTTTCAAGCTATGGCTCGTGCTCCACATAAAAAAAGCCCGGCCTCCTTGCGGCGGCCGGGCAGAAGTCAGTCTAGGGAGGAGCGACGCTGCTACACGTCGCACCGGCTTTCGTCGGCTGAGGGAGGACTGCCGACGATCAGACTACGGCGAGGGCATTCGCCGTTAACTTGAGGCCGTGCGGGCCGACACCTATTCCGAACGAAATGGTGCTGAACAATGGATCGGGGCAATTCGACCGAAAGCTCGACCCACGGAAACTTTGTCGCTGGCGGCCAACTAAAGTACGCCGCGAAGCTCCTCGCCTCGAGCCACCGCGACGTACTTGCAGACCGCCGAAGAACATGGCCACAAGATACTCAGGACACCGATCGACCACCCTCCTGAGTTGGCCATGTTTCTTCAAGCCGGCGTCTTGCTATGCCTCGTCCCTCGAGAGAGGTAAAATCGATTGTTGTTATGGTAGATATCTGCACTTTGGATGAAGTCGGGTACGCGTTTCTGCAGACTTTCGCGCTTTCGAGAGCGCGACACAGCGCTCGATCAGCTCTGTCCCGAACCAGCGCGTTGATGCCGAAGATTGGCGCTAGCTTACGGCGATCTCCGGCGAGAGCGGCAGGGCTTCGTCGAGCCTCCCGTCCGGCTAGCGCAAAGTGACTTGCGTGGACCGCCGAAGAACGTGGTCGCAATGACCTTGCACTTCGGTTGGTGCTCGGCGCACATCTGAAAAGGTGTTTCTGGGCAAGATCGATTACCGTCTATGGCTGAGTGCTCCTCGATAAGCCGGCATTCTTCATATGCGGGCCGTCCAAGGGATTGAAACGTACGTAATGTCAGATTCTAAAATGCACCGAGGCGGACTGGACACGATCAGCAAGATAATGGGGCATGTCAGTGGTGCAGCAACGTCGTGCCACTCCCCGCAGTGCTATTGATCTTTCGCTTCATGTCCCTGAACTGCATCGAAGAACCGGTTTTCACGACGACAATCTGCACGGGGCAAGCGACTCTCTCGCTCCCGGCGCTCTACTCCGCGTTAATGAGGGACGATGTCGAGGACATGCCCGCTGTTCGACCCCATCAGCGGCAGGCGTTACATGCGTTCCTCGTGCAGGTCGGTGCACTCGCGCTCCTGAAAGGGACGACTACTGATCCCTCTCTCGACGCCTCGGTTTGGACGCATTTGTTGCGCGCCCTCACTTACAAGTTCACCCACGATGAGCCTTGGAGCCTCATTGTCGAGGATCTCTCCAAGCCTGGGTTCCTTCAACCGCCAATTCCAGAAGGAACGGTCGCGCCCCTAAGAGAGCGCGAACAAACGCCCGATTCGCTCGACATACTCGTCACTTCAAAAAATCACGACGTTAAAGCACAGCGCATGGCGATCGCCACGCCCGAACATTGGTTTTACGCATTGCTGACGTTGCAGACTACGCAAGGATACCTTGGCGCTGGAAACTATGGCATCAGCCGCATGAATGGCGGCTACGCCTCGCGACCGTTTGTAGGTCTTGCGCCGAGTAACCGCTTGGGCGCGCGGGTGCGACGCGACATCAATCGCCTCCTACAGGCGCGTCGTGAGGTTCTCGACGAGAATTCGGGGTTCGCGGCGGTAAACGGAATCGGTCTCGTGTGGCTAGAACCGTGGGATGGCGTCTCGGCGATTGCCCCGAAGCAGTTAGATCCGTTCTATGTCGAAGTGTGCCGGCGAGTGAGGCTGATCCGGGAGAACGCCCGCATTGTTGCACTTCGCGGGCGCAGCCGAGCGGCGCGGATTGCCTTTCCTAAGAACACGAATGGCGTAACGGGCGACCCGTGGACGCCAGTCGACCAGCGGGAAACCATCGCGAAGGTGCTCACGGTTGATGGCGGCGGATTCCACTACAAGCGCGTCGCCGATCTGCTTGACCCTCAGCAGTACAAAGCTGCCCTCCTCCAGCGATGGCGGCAGGCAGACGGCACGCTGGACCACAGCCTCGTTCTCGCGGCAACTGTCCGTGGACAAGGCGGTACGGACGGATTTCACGAACGTCGCATTGTTGTGCCGACGTCTGCTCTGCCATTTCTCGGGACGCGCGCGCATGCGCTTGCCAGCTTGGTCAAGGAACGCATCCAGGATGCCGCAACGATCCGGGCAAGAGTGTTGCTGACTGCACTCTATGTTTTGTTCCAGCGCGCTCCCGACGAACTGAAGTTCCCGCACGCGGCATGCGAAACCAAGGCGGCGCCTTTTCTTGCTGCTTTTGATGGCGGCGTGGACCGCAACTTCTTCGACGCCCTATTCGATGAGCTCGCCGCGCCTGATGGCCCAGCGAAGCGAACAGCGCGCCGCCAATGGATTTACACGCTCAAGGAGCTTGCCGTTCTACAGTTGGAAGCAGCAAAAGGTGCAACGCCGCGCTCGGGCATCCGCCGCTACCAGGCCGAAGGCGCTGCCGAGGATGCCATCGAGTTCGGTTTTCGCAAACACTTTTCCATGGAGATGACGCATGATTGATGCGCTCGGGCCGACAGAAGCTGCTCGCAACAATGTCGATCCGCCGAGCCGTTCTCGATTCGAGGACCGTTTTTATCAGGTGGACGGGCCACTCCATGCCCTGAGAAAAGAGTTTAACGTGCTCGTGAAGCGAGAGGCCCGCGGTGAGCTTGCGGCGCTCAAGCGGGTTGATCCTGACCGCCTCGAAAACTCGGCCTTTTTCCGGCTATTGACGAGCTGTGTCCCACATCAATTTCTCGGTCGCGGCTGCGTGCAGATCAGCGCTCCGGGATCGGAAGTGGATATGGTTCGTCGCTTCGCGGCAGTCGCCGCCATCATGGCACTACGGCCGGATGGCCTGAGGCCTTGGGGCCTCGGAAGAGCTATGGCCGATACGAGCGTGAGCGATTTGCGCCTGTCAATGTTTCTCGCCGCGCGGGGGGCTTCATTCAGGGATCTTGCTCGGCGTCTCGCTCGCCGCCTCGCTCGTGATGCCGAGGCGCTTCCTTATCTCGATCTCGGGCGACTGCTTCTAATGGAGAGCCTTCCTGAATATGTCAACGAGACCGACTCGGTGCGGATCGCCATCGCTCGCGAGTTTTGGCGCTCCGCTCGAAGAGTTCCGCGCAGAAATGAGGGAGAGGCAACAAACGAGCTGAGCAGCCACGCCGGCGAATAGGCACTTCCGAAGACGATAGGAGAAGCTTTATCATGCTCGAGGCCCGGTTCCTGCAAGTTCACTGGCTCACATCTTACCCGGCAACACTGCTCAACCGGGACGATAACGGCTTGGCCAAACGGCTGCCCTTCGGCGATGCGATGCGCACACGCGTGTCGTCGCAGTGTCTGAAGCGGCATTGGAGGACGGTAGACGATGAATGGGCGTTGCGGCGCATCGGACCTGATATGGCCGTTCGTTCAAGGGAAACGCCGGAGCGACGTATTCTTCATGCCGGGACGGCGGACGTGATCGCCGCAACAATTTCTGCAATGGCCGAACAGCTGTATGGCAGTAAGGCCGGTGAGCGGTCCAAACGCCAAGCCCTACTCCTCGGTGAGCCCGAGATTAGATACCTTTGCGCCAAAGCAATTGAGATTGGCAAAGCTGCTCACGAATCGAAAGCGGCCGAAGAGGCTGTAAAGAAACTATTCAAAACACAAAAGGGCAATCTCGCTGCGCTTCGCGAGCGCAGTGTTCTTGAAGCAGGGCTTGAGGCGGCCCTCTTCGGCCGCATGGTCACATCCGACCCCGAAGCTAACACTGATGCGGCGATTCACGTTGCCCACGCTTTTACCGTCCACAGTGAAGCATCCGAGAGTGATTATTTCACGGTGGTCGACAATCTGACGCATGAAGCCGGGGACGCCGGGACAGCCGGCCTATTTGATACAGAGCTGACGGCGGGGCTGTTCTACGGCTACGTCGTTGTCGATATCCCTCTACTTGTCTCGAATCTCCGAGATGAAGCTGTACTTGGCGGCAAAGTGGTCGAACATCTAATTCACCTTATTGCCAAGGTTACGCCCGGCGCCAAAAAGGGCTCTACAGCACCATATAGTTACGCTGAGATGATGCTGGTTGAGGCTGGCCATCGACAACCGCGCACACTGGCAAATGCTTTTCGCAAGCCTGTGACGGCACAATCGAGGACGGCGATTGCTGCGCTTTCAGATCACATCAAAAACGTCGACCAGACATACGGATTACACGAGACCCGGCGGCATCTCTCGATTGACGAGGCCCATTTGTCGGGGTCAACCCTCGTGCCGCTGAACGATCTTGCCGCGTTCGCTGGCGAGATAGTCGCAGCTACGCCAGTGAAAGCATGAGTCTTATGCTGGCATTTCTTATGCTGCGGCTCGAGGCGCCCTTGATGTCGTTCGGCTGCGAGGCGATTGACGCGAACGGTCCAACACGGGATTTTCCAGATGCCTCTTTGCTCACTGGCCTTCTCGCCAACGCGCTGGGCTATTCTCGCTATGAAACAGCGAAGCATCAGCGGCTGCAGGACCGGCTCGTCTTTGGTGTGCGTATCGATCGGCTCGGTCGCGACTTGCGTGATTTTCAGACCGCCCAGCTCTCGAGAACAGATCAGAGCTGGACAACTCGAGGCAAACCGGAGGGACGCACTGGTGGCGAGAGAACGTACGATAGCCCCCACATCCGCCTTCGGCATTATCGCGCCGATGCGGCGTTGACACTGGCGGCGCGCCTTGTCCCCCCTGACGAGCCGCCCACGCTCGATGATCTCGCGATCGCGCTGGACCATCCCGCACGCTCACTATTCATCGGCAGGAAGCCCTGCCTACCATCTGCTCCGTTGCTTATAGGAATTCGCGAAGGGAACACTTGTGTGGCAGCACTCCAGGCAATGCACCCAGCCGACGGTGCCTTAGACCGATGCCGTTTCATGATCCCGCGGCGTGAGGCCGATGCACTAAGCGCAAGCAGCATTATGCATCTTACAGGCCGCAGAGATTGGATCGCCGGTATCCACGCTGGAGAGGAAACCGTGGCGATATTGACGCTCCCGACCCAAGCGACAGATGGAGCTGACAGATGAGAGCCTTTTCTATGGTTCGGCTTGATCCTGATATTGGGCGCGCAATGGAGTGGGGAGCGCGCGAAAAGCTCCTGAAACCTGGCGGCGATGATGGTTACCTGTGGCACGCGCTGCTCGTGGCTGCCTTCGGCCGTCTCGCACCGAAGCCGTTCCGCTTAATTGAACCGAACGGCCGGCGCCCTCCACATCTATTGGGCTATGCGCATGCGACAGAAGAAGGATTGCATCGACATGTGGCCGCATTTTGTGACCCTGCCATCGCTTCCGCGCTCGGAGTGTCTTCGCTCGCTGTAAAGGTCATGCCTGACTCCTTCGTCGCCGGGCGGCGGCTCGGGTTCGAACTGCGCGTTCGTCCCGTGGTTCGTCAGACGAAAGACGGCGACAGAAATCGAAAGCGCGAAATCGACGTGTTTCTGCACCAGACGCGTGCACGTCCGGATGCCGACAAGCCCTCGCGTGTGGCCGTTTACGCCGATTGGTTGGCCGCTCATTTAGCAAAGGGCGGCGCAGCCCTCGACACGATGCGCATCATTTGGCTCCGCCGCTCGGCCATCACGCGCCGCGACCGCGAGCGCGAACTCAGGGTTCACGGTGAAAAAGGCGGAGGCCCCGATGCCTGCTTTGGAGGCGCGTTGACGGTGACCGATCCGATCGCGTTCAATGCGCTACTCGCTAGGGGCGTGGGGCGGCACCGTGCCTTCGGCTTCGGCATGCTCCTCTTGAAACCGCTGCCGCGATGACGCTATGTTGCATAGCCGTCAGGATCTTGAAGGAGCAAGACTGCTGGACGCCGATCGACGTGGCGGTCTATGTGGACCGTCGACTCCTTTCGGTTGAGGAGGGCGCGTTGACATTGCCCTGCGCAAGAACACATCCCCAGTCAAACGATCTCACTGATGCTGCCCGGTCGGCCCGCAATCCCATGAACTAGTGAACCGGAACGGTTCGATTCATCCCGTTGTTTAACATCGTGAGCAATTTCAAATCTCCAACGCCTAGAGGTTTCCCCCGCACGGGTGGGGATGGTCCCGGTGCATATGCGAACGGACAACTCAATGGCAAGCTCCCCCGCACGCGCGGGGATCGTCCCGAAGGATCACCTTGGCTCCCTAACCCTATCACCTTTTTCATCGGTTCAAGCTAACGCCGCTCGGTTCATGGTCCTAGAGCCACGAAAAAGAAGAGCCGCAGACAGCTCGTCTCGGCCCTGGCAACGCATCTCGGCGAACGAAAGCGACGCTGCACAATGAACGTTCCCCTGTTCAGCGTCACGAAGTGTCAACTGAGGCCGTAAAGCCAAGCCCACCACATGGGGGCCGACGAGCCTCATGCATGACGACATTCAGCCGCGAGTTCGGATTGAAGGAGAGTTGCTGTGTTCAATGATGCATCCAGGGGCAGATCTCCAAATGCGATTTGACAAAGCAGGTAGTTTGCACCGGCCACATCCAGCTGGTTGAGAAGCGTCTGCCGCACCGAAGAAGCCGTGCCTGCGACGCACAGTTCACTTTCGAGTGCTGCATCAAAGGTCAGCGGAAGGTTTGGCGGAGTGGAGATGGCGTTGCGATCGTAAAGAAACTTAAAGCTCTTGAGCCACTTTTCGTACGCACGCGCCCCAAGTGAATAAGCATCGGCGTCAGACTGCGCTGCAACGACCATGCGGAGCAAACCAAGAAATGGTGCCTGATCATCCGCCCGGCCGTTCGCTCGATGCGCACGGTAAGCGTCAGTTACTTTTCGGACAGCGGAGGAAGGCCCGAGGCTGGCGATGTTTGCGCCGGCCTTAGCGGCCCATGCCGCCCCCTCGGGTTGATTCGTGGCGATCCATGTCGGCGGATGCGGGCGCTGACGGGGTCCCAGCGTCAAGGGAACGTCGTTCAACTGGTAGTGCTGGCCCTGGTAGGAGAGCGTTCCGCCTCGCATCGCTTCGACCAGGATTTCGCTGGCTTCCGCGTACCGGCTCGGCACCATATCGGCGCTCACTCCGAAATAGCCCAGTTCAATTGGGAGAGCCCCGCGTCCAATACCGAGCTCCAGGCGCCCGCCGCTCAAATGATCGAGCATGCAGGCATCTTCAAAGGCCCGAAGCGGATGATGAAGACTAAGGAGCGTTACGAGCGGGCCCACACGCAGATTGGTGGTCCGCTGCGCGACGCTGGACAAGAACAGATTTGGAGAAGGACTCCTACCATGCGGGGTACAGTGATGCTCTGCCAAATGATAAGCGTAAAAGCCAAGCCTATCGCACGCCTCGGCTAACCGAAGCCGATCCTCGTATTGCTGAGCGACATCGGAACCGTTCTCGTCCAGGTGATCGAATATGCCGACTACCGGCCTTGCATAAGAGCTGCTTTTCACTCAGTTACCTCCCTTCGATATTGATGCTGGATAGCCTTGGGCTTGGTCTCATGTTTGGGATATTGAGACGTCGCTGACGGCGGACAAGAACGCCTCCATCTGCGCCTTTGTGCCGATCGAAATGCGTATGCAGTTCTCAAGACCCTCCTCGGGGAAAAAGGCCACGAGAACATTTCGCTCCTGCAAAGCGGTTTGCCACCATGCGCCGTCGTGCCCCGGGGGCACACGGGCCAACACGAAATTCGCTTCGGACGGCAGGACCGCAAATCGATGCGCCGACAGCGCGCGTGCAACTCGCTCTCTCTCGCGCACAATATGCCGATGGTTCTCAGCATACGCATCGCGATGAGCAAGAATACTCAAGCCAACCGCCTGACTGATTACGTTCATGCTGAAGAGCGACTGCATGGCGCGAAGCCTGCCAACGAGCTCGGGGTGACCGAAGCCGAAACCGACGCGAACGCCCGCGACGCCATAACTTTTCGAGAACGTCCGCAGCAACAGAAGATTCGGATAGCGATTGACAAGACGCAGCCCACTATCAGGCGCAAAATCGACATAGGCTTCATCAAGTACAATCAGTCGGTCCGATTGCGCGACGAGTCTTTCGATATCCGCGATCGGAACGAATGTCCCAGTCGGGTTATTCGGATTGGCTAGCACGATGAACTTGGCAATTCCCGCGCGGCCACAAAGCAGCCGGTTGATCGGCAACGAATTGTTTTCAATCCAACCAATTTCCAGAAAATGCGCATCCTGCAACATCGCCAGCTTGCGGTTGAACGAGAAGCCGGGCGACAACATCGCGACTGTGTCGCCTGGAGCAAGAAAGGCCTTATAGATGAGCCCCAGAAGTTCCGACGAGCCATTGCCGGCAATCACCTGATCGGGAGAGAAGCCGTATGCACAGGCAGCTGCTTCTCTCAGGGTGATGTTGTCGTTCTCCGGATATAGATGGTGCCGCTCAAGGGCCGCCATCGCCCTTTCCTTCACGATCGCAGGTAAAGGGAATGGATTCTCGTTCATATCGAGTTTGACACAATTTCCATTCGCCGACGGTCGGCAGGAATGCGGAACATCCAACTGTCTTGCCACATGGGAAAGCGACGAAAGCACGCTTAGCATCCTTGCGTCCGACATGTGGCCTCTCCATCCAAGAGCATGAGTTCTGAGCATAGTGATGGTCCGATCAGTGGGGATCACTTTGGTCTATTTGGCGAATGACTTTCGGCCCTGGTGCGCCAACCGGGAGGTTCGATCGATGTGCACTCTCCGCAGATCAAGCGAGAACATCCAACCGGCATTTTGTTCAACTCCAGCGCAGACCTCTGTCGGCTGAACGGTCTCATCGACCCTTGCCACGAGAGGATCGGCGCAGATCTGGGGCACTGTCGTGATCGAGCGACGCGATGTTCGAGCGCGGCATTCGAGCGGGACTGGTCTCTTCCGGTGAAACGTGAGCCGTATCGTTATTGAGCAGGCACACACATGTCCGCTGCCGCAGCTGACGAAGGATCGAGCGTCTGCCACTGGGGCCAAGCGAATGTTTTCCATTGCAGGCATTCACAATCCTCGGGCGTCATTGAGGCTCGACGCCTCCCAATTTTGGTAGTGTACAACTTGACCTTGGGTACGGTTCAAGAGGCGAGCACCGCGAAGGATTACGCCTCAGTTGCTACTGAAAAACTGGCGTGATGAGCGCGAAGATCTAGTGTGAATCAAGCATCGGCATCCCGACCGAAAGTGCGCAGGAGAGTCCGGCAGTGTGGGCTTGCGACCTTCAAAATTCGTGAGATTGCCGCCTTCAAATCGCGCGACTGAAGAAAACTCAAAAGCGCTGCGCAAGAGCGTGCTCGCCGAGGGCCACAATAGAAGTCCTTGCAGCAAGAATCGTTGTTGTATCCGCGACAAAAGCCAACCGGGCGCAGGTGTCGCTCGCGTGAACGGGCCGGGATCGGAGAGTGACCGAAGGTCGCATGCAGATTCGAGCAGGCGACAGGTTGGTGACGATGTGGAAGTTCCGCTTCATCTCACGCTCGCGAGGGGAATTGGGCAGCGAGATTTTTCGCGCGAGAGGCGAACATTTTGTTCGCAACCGCGCCGACGCCTGGTCATGTCACGCCGCAAAGGAAAAGGGCGTCAGCAATAACCCGTCTAAAAGTTGGGCTGCCCGATACACAGCAACAGCAGCATGAATGAAGCAAGGTGCACTCGCGATGACGGTGTCAGAACGCGCGCCGCTTGGGTGTTCGGACGGCGCGAGCGTAAAGCCCATCATGCTCACGCTGCCGGTTGGAGACCCATGCACTCACGGCGAAGACCACCCCGAAAACGAAGAAAAGCAGCGAGAGAAAAAGGAAAAACCACATCGTAGTTGACACCCAGGCTGCCAAGGAGCTGATCTCGTGAGCGGCGCGCGGCGCCGAGGTCTGAGACAATCCTACAACTTGACGCAACGTGCGGTTCAAGCCTTTCAGGCAGACACAGTTAGACGCACCTACAGAAGCGGTCTCTTTCAGTCCGGCACGCGACTTGCTCTATTCTCGGCAGCATCACTACTCCCCCCTCGGTGATGTAGGGGCGGATTCGGCGTCGCTCTGAACGGCATCGAGTCCGCCCGTCCGTTCTGCGCCCGGTAAGGCGACAATTTGAAACCGAATGTCCGTCGACTGCAGTATCAAGTCACAGCCTTGAGCTACCTCCCAACAAGACCAAGACGAGATGAAGCCATTGTTCTTGATGTCCATGAAGAGCTCGATCTCGCGTAAGGTCTGTGGCATGAATGGCGGGCGCTTCTGCCGGCCGCTCGGCATCAACCCTGCCGGCCTCTTACATTCGACGAAGGTCTCTTGCGCATTGGCCGCGACGGCCTACGCCATCAACTGGCGAGTAATCCCGCGCATCATAGCGATCGCGGTCTCGGCCTGGCTGTTGGTGCGTCCGGGCCCGAACGGCCCCAGACCTGCGCAAGCCAGCGCTCCGCCGAGCGCAGCAGTCATCAATCCTGCTCCTGATGATCTCGAGGCGGAGTACAGATCCGTTAACGCTCGCTCATTCCCAGCCGGCCATTGTCACGTGACTGACTTGGAGTTCGGAAATGTCGTGTTGGGCTCAAGCTACGCAGGCATTGTTTTCATGTTCGGCTGCGCTGGCACTCTCGTGTCGAGCGAGATTAAGGAGGGCATCAAGTTTCACGTATTCGCGTGGAATGACGGACAAGTCCTAGCCCTATTCGTAAACGGAATGCTGTTGATCGTTTCACAGTCCACCTCGTGACGAGAGATCCGGAGCTTCTGTGATGTTGCGAACGCGTATGCTCTTGCGCTTGGCATCGCATCCTCAAGCATGCGGGCCAAATCGTCAGATGCACGACACAGAAAACGCGTCAATTTTTGCGCGCTTTGAGACTATCGAAAATATTCTTCGCCACGAACCTTTCAAGCCTTGGGAAGTTTATTGACACGTTGTCGAGAGACCGGAGCAACAGACGATCCAGCTCGCAAGGCGCACCATCTATTCAATCTGACACAATTGACGACCTCCACACGCGCTTCGTGTCCGACATCAGACAGGCGGCTTGCTTCAACAGCACCGATGTTGTCGTGAAGACGACATCGAGAGCTCGCAAAGTGGAAGCCAATCAGCATCCCACCCGCTGGCCTGGATCATGCACACCACAGACGGCGTGAGAGAGGCGGCAACAACGTCGTGCCTATTGAGGGACGGCGCGCGCTGTGTTCGTGAGGTGATATGCGATCTGGATTTGTCGCCCGTGAAGAATTCCCAAGTCGTTGATTTGGAATCTGGAAACGGCGCGCTGGGGCCGTTGAGTTTGCCGGGAATCTGGTGTGCGGAAGGGGATTCCTTGCAAATTTGATTTGTGATTCACTCGCCTTGGAATGCTTCGGCGGGGGACCAGATGCGGCCACCGGAACGGCGGGAGACGGGAGAGCAGGATCTATTCCGCTCCCGGCTCGATCAGATCATCGACCTGAAGCATCCGCTGGTGGCGCTGGGGCGCACGGTGGATTGGGGGTTCCTGGAACGGGAGTTTGGGGCGGTCTACACCGATGATCCGGGCCGCCCGCCACTGCCGACGCGATTGATGGCGGGGCTGGCGATCCTCAAGCACACCTACGACCTGTCCGACGAGGTGCTGTGCGAGCGCTGGGTCGAGAATCCCTATTACCAATTCTTCTGCGGCGAGGAGTTCTTCCGGCATCGGCTGGTGTTCGATCGCTCGTCGCTGACGCGCTGGCGCAACCGGATGGGCGAGACGCGGCTGCAAGCGCTGATCCAGGAGAGCCTGTCGGTTGCCACCAAGACCAAGGCGATCAAGCCGTCCGAGCTGTCACGGGTGATCGTCGACACCACGGTGCAGCCCAAGAACGTGACGTTCCCCACCGATGCGAAACTTTTGAACCGGGCGCGCGAGAAGCTGGTGCGGCTGGCGCAGCTCACCGGGGTTGGTTTGCGCCAATCCTATGCGCGGGTGGGCAAGTTCGCCCTGATCCAGCATCAGCGCTATGCCCACGCCAAGCAGTTCAACCGTGCCAACCGGATGCTTAGGAAGCTGCGCACCTATCTCGGCCGCGTCATCCGCGACATCGGCCGCAAGATCGAGGGCAATGGCGGGCTCGAAGCGGCGTTCGCCAGGTTGCTCTTACTGGCTCGCCGCGTGCGCGAGCAGAAACAGCATCAGCGCGGGCCGAAGGTCTATTCCCTGCATGCGCCGGAAGTCGAATGCATCGGTAAAGGCAAAGCCCATCGGCCTTACGAGTTCGGCGTCAAGGTCAGCGTTGCCACCACCCTCAAGCACTGCAAGGGCGGCCAGTTCGTCACCCACGTGAAGGCGCTGCCTGGCAATCCATATGACGGCCACACGCTGGCAACGGTGATTCCGGACATGGAGGCGCTCGTCGGCAGCACCATCGCGCGCATCCTCGCCGACAAGGGCTATCGCGGCCACAATGCGCCGCCCGATTACAAGTTCAGGGTCTTCCTCTCCGGCCAGAAGCGAGGGGTGACGCCGAAGATCAAGCGCGAATTGCGCCGCAGGTCCGCCGTCGAGCCCGTCATCGGCCATCTCAAGGCCGAGCACCGCATGGGCCGCAACTATCTCTGGTTCCGGCGCGGCGACGCCAATAACGCCGTCCTTGCCGCCGTCGGCTACAACTTCCGCCGCCTCATCCGCTGGCTCTGGATTTTGCTGCACCAAATCCTGGCCGCTCTCTGCCCAGGACCTTCGAGCAATCCAGCCTGAAATCAGCGTTCTTCACGGACGACGGATTTCTCTTTTGTGGAGCTGCAGGAAGTGCGCTTGTTGTAAGTGGTGCCGTTAGCTCATCCGCCAACAAAGACCAGCCGCTGCCGCAGGTCGTCGCCCAGCGCCTTGGCGACGGTTTCCAACATAACAAGCAATTGGCCCTTAACGCTGGTCATTTTTCAAAAGCCTTTCTGAAATGCGCTCAACGGCCAGCCCGGTTTCTCTTTGATTTCCAATCCGAATGGCATCAACAAGGGCTAGATATTCATACAGACGGTCATCTTTCTGGACGGCTTCGGGTACGCTCTTAAATAGAGGCTCTACTGATTGCCCCATGGCTTTGCCTTTGGCGAATGGCCAGACATAGATGTATTCTCCCGCGCTGATCAGCAGATTCTTCAATGAGGGAGCTGCAAAAGCGGTAGGAATGCCTCGCGTCATGGCGCCGGGCCTTACGCAGTCGCAGCGGTTGCTGATGTTTGGCGCCTCGATGCCTGGCGAGATGGCCCGTACCGGCCGAATCCGTGATTTCGGACGACTTTTCCAAATTTTGGACAGGGGTTCCGATAGCTTCCCCAGGCTCGCTGCTTTTGTGTGTGTGTGTGTGTGTGTAAGCCATTGAAAAAGTGCCGGAAAAACACGCTTTCCGGAGGCCCGTGCGTCTGGTGCGTTGCGGATGGACGAAATAACCAATCGTGTTGGATGAAGCGTCAAAGAGGATTTTCCAAACTGCAAACCCCACAGCGGTAGTCGTGGTGCGTTGTTAGCGGTTGACGCGTGGGGAATGGTCTTACCGTACGAGCCGGGAGATATCCCAGAGGCTCACCTTCGGAGATGGGCATGGCTAAAGCCACGCAAAAGCATGAACCGACCCTGGCGAAGATCGCCGTAGGCATCGGTGGAATCCTATCTCAGTCCGAGACGGTTGTTCGAGCCTTCGGCCGGGACCGGGGGTTTGTGCTCATGCTGGTCGCGGTGCTGGCTGGCGTGCTGATCCCTCTCGGCACGGTACTTCTGATTGCCCACGGCATCGTCCGGCACCTCGGTTGAGTAGTGGGGATTCCGGTCCGTGAACCTACCTGTCCGGTCCGTTTTTGCTAAATTGGCTTCAATGACGATTTGCCGCAGACTTTTAGAGGCAGACGATGAAACCTCGGGAAGTCCGCCTGCGCGATTTTCTCATCAACTCGAACCTGGCGAACCCTCGAAGCCCACCGTGGGTTCATAGTGCGCCCTCCAGCAAGCTCATCAAGATTATTCAAGATGAGAAGCTACTTGCTATAAGCTGCAATGTCTTCAAGCGGCTGTTTACCAGGAAGTAGCGTCGCTACGACTGCGCAGCCTGCCGCGAAGCGCTATTCCCAGCCGAGTGCGCCTCCATTTTGATACTCGATGACGCGCGTCTCGAAGAAGTTCTTCTCCTTTTTGAGGTCCATCGCCTCGGACATCCAGGGAAAGGGGTTTTCCGTTTCTGCGAAGACGGCTGCCAATCCGATCTGCGCACAGCGGCGATTGGCGATGAAGTGCATGTATTGTTCGCACAGACCGGCGTTGAGCCCGAGAAATCCGCGCGGCATGGTGTCGCGCCCGTAGGCGGTCTCGAGCTCGGCAGCTTCCCGGATCATGCCGCGAACCTCCTCCTGGAACGCTGGCGTCCAAAAATGCGGATTCTCGATCTTGATCTGGTTGATTACGTCGATGCCGAAGTTCAGGTGGATGCTCTCGTCGCGCAGGATGTATTGATATTGCTCGGCGATGCCGACCATCTTGTTGCGCCGGCCGAGCGACAGGATCTGCGCGAATCCAGTGTAGAACCACATTCCCTCGAAGACCACGTAGAACGCGACGAGATCTCGCAGGAAAGCCTGTCCCCCTTCCCGCATCCCCGTTTGGAAAGATGGATCGTCCAAATGCTGTGTGTGCCTGAGCGCCCACGCCGCCTTGTCGGTGATTGAGGGCACCTCACGATACATGTTGAACAGCTCGCCCTCATCAAGGCCAAGGCTTTCGACGATGTATTGGAAGGTATGCGTGTGGACGGCCTCCTCGAAAGCCTGACGCAACAGATACTGCCGGCACTCCGGGTTTGTGAGGCGCCGGTAAATCGCCAGCACGATGTTGTTGGCGACGAGCGATTCCGAGGCGGCGAAGAAGCCGAGATTGCGCTTGATCGCGCGCCGCTCGTCCTCCGTGAGGCCGTCGCGCGACTTCCACAGCGCGATGTCGGCCTGCATCGAGACCTCGGTCGGCATCCAATGATTGTTGCAGGCAGCGAGGTACTTCTCCCAGGCCCATTTGTATTTGAGCGGCAGAAGCTGGTTGACGTCGGCACGGCAGTTGATCATCCGCTTCTCGCCGACCGAGACCCGGCCGCCGGTACGGTCGATGGTGCCGAGCCCAGTCGGGTCAACCGGTTCTAGCTTGAGCCGGGTTGCCGGACGCGGCGCGGTGACAAGGGCGGGTGCCGAGGCAACCGAAGCGGCCGCCATTTCGGCATCAGACCAATCGAGCATGTCGTCCTCCTTACTGGCAGGCTTCGCATTCCGGATCCTCGATCCGGCATGCCTCGGTGCCGTCGAACTCGGGAGCCGTTGCGGAAGGGATGTCGATCGGGGCATGGGTAACCACCGCCGCTGCCGACACGGCGTTGAGCTTGCCGTCTGTGCCCTTGAGCGTCGATTTCTCGACATGCGTGGCGCTGCGCGAACGCAAATAATAGGTCGTCTTGAGGCCGCGCCGCCAAGCCAGCCGGTAGAGCGCGTCGAGCTTCTTGCCCGAGGGACTGGCGATGTAGAGGTTGAGCGACTGCGACTGGTCGATCCATTTCTGCCGGCGGGCCGCCGCCTCGATCAACCAGGCGCTGTCAATCTCGAAAGCGGTTGCATAGAGCGCCTTGAGATCGTCGGGCACCCGATCGATCCGGTCGAGACTGCCGTCGAAATATTTGAGATCGGATACCATGACCTCGTCCCACAGCCCGCGAGCCTTGAGATCGCGGACCAGGAATTCATTCACGACCGTGAAGTCGCCAGACATGTTCGATTTGACGAACAGGTTCTGGTAGCTCGGCTCGATCGACTGCGACACGCCACAGATATTGGAGATAGTTGCCGTCGGCGCGATCGCCATAACGTTCGAATTGCGCATGCCGCATGCGACCACCTTCTGGCGCAGGCCGTGCCAGTCAAGCCTGGAGGAGCGGTCGAGATCGAGCCCGCCGCGGGCCTCAGCGAGGAGCTGGATGGAGTCGATCGGCAGAATCCCTTTCGACCATAGCGAGCCTTCGAAGCTGGCATAGGGGCCTCGCTCCATCGCAAGATCGGATGAAGCGTCAATCGCATGGAACGAGATGGCTTCCATGCTGACGTCGGCGAAGGTGACCGCCGCTTCCGACGCGATCGCGATGCCCTGGACATGCAATGCCTCCTGGAAGCCCATCAGGCCGAGACCGACCGGTCGGTGGCGCATGTTGGAGCGGCGCGCCTCCGGGATGGTGTAGAAGTTGAGGTCGATCACGTTGTCGAGCATCCGCATCGCCGTCTCGACCGTCCGCTTCAGCTTGGCATGATCGATGCCCTCCCGTCCCACATGGGCAAGCAGATTGATCGAACCGAGATTGCAAACGGCAACTTCATCCGCTGCGGTGTTGAGCGTGATTTCGGTACAAAGATTTGAAGAGTGGATCACGCCGGCGTGCCGTTGCGGAGAGCGGAGGTTGCAGGGATCCTTGAAGGTGATCCAGGGATGACCAGTCTCGAACAGCATCGTCAGCATGCGCCGCCAAAGGTCGGTTGCGCGGACGGTCTTGAAGATCCGCATCTTGCCGGCCTTGGCCTTGGCCTCATACTCTTCATAGATGGTCTTGAACGCTTCTCCGTACAGATCATGCAGGTCGGGCGCCTCGTCTGGAGAGAACAGAGTCCATTCGCCGTCGGCCTCCACCCGCTGCATAAAGAGGTCCGGGACCCAGTTCGCGGTATTCATATCGTGGGTGCGGCGGCGATCATCGCCTGTGTTCTTGCGCAGATCGAGGAACTCCTCGATGTCCACGTGCCATGTCTCAAGATAGGCGCAGACCGCGCCTTTGCGCTTGCCGCCCTGATTGACTGCGATCGCCGTATCGTTGGCGACCTTGAGGAACGGCACCACGCCCTGGCTTTCGCCATTGGTGCCCTTGATGTGCGCGCCCAGGCCCCGCACCGGGGTCCAGTCGTTGCCAAGACCCCCCGAATATTTTGCGAGCAGCGCGTTGTCCTTGATCGACTTGAAGATGCCGTCGAGCTCGTCGGTTACCGTTGTCAGAAAGCAAGATGAAAGCTGCGGACGCGGCGTGCCTGAATTGAACAGCGTCGGCGTCGAAGCCATGAAGTCGAAAGATGACAGGAGATCGTAAAACTCGATTGCCTTGGTCTCGCGGTCGATTTCGCGGAGCGCAAGCCCCATAGCTACCCGCATGAAGAACGCTTGCGGCAGCTCGATACGGTTGCCGGAGACGTGAAGAAGGTAACGGTCGTAAAGCGTCTGCAGGCCCAGGAACTGGAATTGCAGATCGCGCTCCGGCTTCAGGGCCGCTGAGATTCTGTTGAGGTCGAACCGGGTCAGCTCGGGATCGAGCAGCTCGGCGGCGATGCCGGTCTTGATATAGACCGGGAAGTAGTCTGCGTAGCGACTGCCCATGTCGGCCTGGCTCGCTTCCGTCGGCTGCCGATGCACATAGGTGAGAACTTCACCGCGCAGCTTGTCCAGCAGCAGACGCGCGCTGACATAGGCGTAGTTGGGCTCTTGCTCCACCAGGGAGCGTGCCGCCATGATCGGCGCAAGCGCAAGCTCGTTGCGGCTGATGCCGTCATATAGATTGCGTGTGGTCTCGACGAGCACAGCCGCAGGATCGGTCGCGTCTAATCCATTGCAGGCCTCCGCGATCACAGCGGTGAGGCGGGCCATATCGACCGGCACGTTGCTGCCGTCGTCGCGGAGCATGTGGAGCGAAGGCTGGCTTGAGATGGCCTTCGGAGCCGCAGCCTCGGCTTCGGCGCGCTTGCGGGCCCGTTCTTCCCGGTAGAGCACGTAGGCGCGCGCGACCTTGTGATTCTCGCGGCGCATCAGCGCGAGTTCGACCTGGTCCTGCACATCCTCGATGTGAAACGTGCGCCCCTCCCCAGCTCGGCGCGTCAGCGCAGCTACGACATCAGCGGTCAAGTGCTCGACGCTCTCATGCACGCGGCGCGAGGCGACTGCTGTGTTGCCTTCCACGGCGAGAAACGCTTTCGTCATCGCAACCGCGATCTTGGCCGAATCGAATTGCGTTACCTTGCCGTTGCGACGGATGATCTGCATGGCGGGCTCGCTTGGCGTGCCCGCGAGCGATTCCGGACGCAGCTGGATGATGGGAGCGGAAGCGATTTCCGCGTCGTGGAGGTTCAAAGACATCAAAGGTCCCCGTGATGCATGTTGCTATCGAACGGGGCAAAGGAGGGCGCCGCAGAAACGCCGGCAGACATGTGCCGGACGGTGCATGCAAGCGACCGCCGGGACACCCCGCCCGTGGACGTTCAGGTCGTCGCGGCAGGTCTCCTGGCTCGCAGGTCGTCGCATGCTTCCCGCCTTCCCGAGGCCTTTAATGACCTCAGTGACGATGTTCGGAAGCAGCTCGCTGCTGACAGTTGCGGGGGCAGCGCCGGAATTCCGCGTCGAAACGCAGTTCACCGGCTTCCCTCTTAGCCACCAAATCTTGCGAAATAGTGGAACCGTGACCTCTATATCTAGTGACATTTACTCGAAAGTGTCAACGGCCGATTGGCGCGCGAGCGACGATTTTCTGTGGGAGGGCATTGCCGCCGTTCCAGCGGCACGACGCCATTCGGAAATCTGGTCCGACTGTTTGGCGAGTTTGCAGATCACCTCCGGCGCATACACAAACACGCCAACCTGCTTCCTGCCCTGGCTGAAAAAGGCGCGACCCACGGGTGGAATCCTGCCCTGCTTGGTCAAGCAACGAAGCTCTGCCGGAGTGACGGATAGAATCTCCTCGACCATTTTCGTCGTGAGCGGTTCCTGTTGGAGCCGCTGCAGTCTCTGCTCGGCAAAGGCGCAAACGTCCATGATATCGGCCTCAGTCGCCTCCGGAAAGGCTATCGAGATGCCACATGGAACCTCGCTCACCACGCATTTGAGTCTCTGGCGGAAAGTCGACTTGACGAGCCGAATGGCGATGCCGGCCCTTTGCCTGCTGCCGCACGTCAGGTTCGTAGCGGGAGAAAATCCGACAACTCGCGTCGTTACGACGCAGGCCAGGTCAAGATGCTGAGACGTGATCGTGTTCATGCTCGACCTATGGCGCAAGGAAAGCGGCAGCGACGAAGGATAGCCAACAAGGAACATCGTGTTACTGACGGTTCGGACGCTTGCACACCTACCAACTTGGGCCGATTGAGTTTCGAAGACGCAGAGTTGAGGACGAGTAGCGTTACACCGTCGCGAAACTGTCGGACGTCTCCACTGTCCAGATCGCCGTTCAGACGCGCACATGTGAGAGGTTGACGGCGCGGCCGTCTTGCAGATAATCGAAAGCGTCGAGGTTCTCCGGATCCCGCTTGATCCGGAGCTAAGAGGGAAGCCGGTGCGATGCCGGCGCTGCCCCCGCAACTGTAAGCGGCGAGCCGCTGTCCAACTCAAGTCACTGAAGCCCATACAGCTTCGGGAAGGCCAGACAGCGACATTGACCCGCGAGCCAGGAGACCTGCCCCGACGAAATATTCGTCCACGGGCGGGGTGTCCCGGTGGTACGCGAGGCAGCCGTCGCTCGCGCGACTTTCCCTGCATGCGTCCGCCACGGCCTCTGCCCCCAACCACGGGGTTGATGCTATGTCTCTGTCTCTTCCTGTTGCAACTCTCGGCACACCTCGTATCGGTCCGCGACGCGAGCTGAAATTCGCGCTCGAGCGCTTTTGGTCTGGCGCATCGGACGAACCCTCGCTGATCGAGGCCGGCATGGCGCTGCGCGCTGCGAATTGGGCGCGGCAGAAAAGGCTCGGCGTCACCGTGATTCCTTCGAACGACTTTTCGTTCTACGACCAAGTGCTCGACACGTCCGTGATGGTCGGTGCCATTCCGGACGTCTATGGCTGGAAAAACGGCCCGGTGCCGCTTGCAACCTATTTTGCCATGGCGCGCGGCGCGGATGCTAACGCAACTGAAGCGTCATGCGGGCATGCGCACCACGGTCATGGCGTACCGGCGCAGGAGATGACGAAATGGTTTGACACCAACTACCATTACATGGTCCCGGAGCTGCGCCGCGATCAGCAATTCAGCCTCGCCTCACGCAAACCGATTGAGGAATACGAAGAGGCAAAGTCGCTCGGCTATCAGACGCGGCCGGTATTGATCGGACCCGTCACATTCCTCAAGCTCGCCAAGAGCAAGGAACCGGACTTCGAACCGCTCTCGCTGCTGGAGCGGTTGCTCCCGGTCTATGTCGATGTCCTTCGCGAACTTGCCCAGCAGGGCGCGGACTGGGTCCAGATCGACGAACCCTGCCTTGTGCTCGATCTGGACGCTGCCGCTCAGGCCGCGCTCCGCTCCGCCTACACCGAGATCGCAAGATCCGTGCCGCAGATCAAGATCATGTTGGCGAGCTATTTCGGTGCGCTCGGCGAAAACCGCGATACTGCCTTCGGGCTTCCTGTCACGGGCCTGCACTTCGATCTCGTCCGCGCCCCGGAGCAATTGTCAGATCTTGCCGCCTTGTCCCGCGATCGCGTGATCTCGCTCGGCGTGATCGACGGGCGTAACATCTGGCGTGCGGATCTTAATCGCGTTCTCGATCGGCTCGAACCCGTGATCGACGCGCTAGGGCGGGATCGCGTGCAGATCGCGCCATCCTGCTCCCTCCTGCATGTGCCGATCGATCTTGGCCTGGAGGAAAAGTTCGATCCCCAGATCAAGAGCTGGCTCGCCTTCGCCGTCCAAAAGATCGAGGAATTGGCAACACTGGGAGCGGCGCTCTCGGGCGGCCGGAAGTCGTGCGGTACGGCTCTGAAGGAATCTGACATTGCCGCCGCCGCACGTAAGGGTTCGCCCCGCATTCACGATGCGAAAGTGGCGCAGCGTGTCGCCGCAATCGATGCGAGCCTGCGTCGCCGCAACAGCCCGTTTGCGAAGCGTGCGGAGGCGCAACACCAGCGCTTCAATTTGCCGGCGTTTCCAACGACGACCATCGGCTCATTCCCGCAGACGACAGCGGTCCGGAATGCGCGCGCAGCGCATACCCGTGGGACGCTCAGCAACGCTGCCTACACGACGTTCCTCCAGAACGAGACCGCGCGCGCGGTCCGGTGGCAGGAGAATATTGGCCTTGACGTGCTGGTGCATGGTGAGTTCGAGCGCAACGACATGGTGCAATATTTCGGCGAGCAGTTTTCCGGCTTCGCCTTCACCAACCATGGCTGGGTGCAGTCCTATGGTTCGCGCTGCGTTCGGCCGCCAATCCTGTTTGGCGATGTCTCGCGACCCAAGCCAATGACGGTCGAGTGGTGGCAATACGCGCAATCGCTCACGGAAACGCCCATGAAGGGAATGCTGACCGGACCGGTGACCATCCTGAACTGGTCCTTCGTCCGCGACGATATTCCTCGAAGCGAGGCATGCCGCCAAATCGCGCTCGCCATCCGAGACGAGGTTCACGACCTCGAAGCTGCGGGAGCAGGCATGATACAGATCGACGAGGCGGCGCTTCGCGAGGGGCTGCCTCTGCGCAAATCAGAATGGAAGACCTATCTTGATTGGGCTGTGGACAGCTTCCGCATCTGCTCGTCGGGCGTTCGCGACGAGACCCAGATCCACACCCACATGTGCTACTCCGAGTTCAACGACATCATTGATGCGATCGGCGCTATGGACGCTGACGTCATTTCCATCGAGACATCCCGCTCAAAAATGGAATTGCTCGATGCATTCAGGGTTTACAAATATCCCAACGAAATCGGACCGGGTGTCTACGATATCCATTCGCCGCGTGTGCCGGACATATTGGAGATGAAAAATCTGCTCACCCTGGCAAGGGAACGGATTTCAGACTCCCAACTCTGGATCAATCCTGATTGTGGCCTGAAGACGCGACGTTGGGAGGAGGTGCGTCCCGCTCTCGTTAACATGGTCGCAGCCGCTCGCGAGCTTCGCACCGTGTCTTGAACAAGGGGGAGTGCGGATGCATCATCGGGATCAGTCCCCCTGTAGGCCGTGACAGCTCTACGCCGCGCACAAGACCAGCCCCGGCATGGTCGACCGACGCCTAACGTCCGGGGCGAGAACAATGTTGTGTTCGCCCCGGACGATGATGATCCGCCGGGCTACGATTTTTCCTGTGGCGGTCACGCGCCGCTTCAACACCTACGTGGCCGACGCGACAGCAGCCGGTCACCAGGACCTACGCACTCAGGAAAAGAGCACGTCCCGAGAACTTGTGGCGCCGTCGATATGGACAGCGCCTGCCATTGAATCAACTGGTGCTAAGCTGGGCTGCGGTCGAGGTTTGCACCTTGAGCGTTTGCCTGTACTCGATCGCCTCCGCGGTCTCACGAAATTCCAGAAGGTCGCCGGCCAGCTCGCTCAGATGGGCCCTCACCTCGAGCGGCGGCGTCCTAAAGAACTCGCGTCGCGATTCACGGCATTGACGCGCCGCTCATGCATCTCCGGCAGACCGAAGCTGCCGGTGGGTTTGGCTAGCCCTAAATCGAGGCTCCCTGACTCGTGCAAATTGCCTTGCTGCGGCTTTGACGAGTGGACTCGTCCACCAAGACCGCAAGGCGATGCGATGCATACACTCTCCGCTTTTGCGCGCGAGAATCTCCGACGGTATTCACCAACATTCCGATCATGGAGAAAATGAACAGCTCAATCGGCGGCTTTTCGGGGACCGCCTGCCGGAAGCCACAGCCAAAAATGCGGAAATGCCCCCTCCATGCGTTCCAGTCAGCGTCAGCTTCCAAATAACTTCATTCTCGAGAATGAGGCCGTTGAGAAGAAATAGGACCAGCAACGGCACCACCAAATACCAATTCGCGCCGGCAACGCACACTCCTGCTGAGGCAGCAATGGCGAGATCGCACGATTGGGCGCGTTGCTCGAGTGGGTGGTCGCCTCGGGATTCAGCGCTGGGCTTATTTAGCGCGGCAAAAAAGCGATTTGGCAAGAACAATGAAGAGAAACTGCATCGAACGCAAAAACGAGCCTGCAAACGATCCACGCTGGGATGCAGCCTCCACAGCGAGAATGGCCCCTTGACTCTAGGTCGAGCAAACGTTCAAATTCAACCATATATTGTATTTAACTCCGGCCTTATGCGGACTCATTTTAGATCAGGAAGATCATGCCGCGTCGCATCGTGCTCCTCTCCGACGGCACAGGAAATTCATCGGCCAAGGTTTGGCGGACCAACGTTTGGCGCATGTTCAGTGCGCTGGACCTCACCAAGGACGACCAGGTCGCCTGCTACGACGATGGTGTCGGGACATCGTCCTTTAAGCCCCTGGCGATGCTCGGCGGCGCATTCGGCATAGGACTGCGGCGCAACGTCATCACGCTCTATAAGTTCGCCTGCCGCAACTATCGCAATCAAGGCGACGAGATCTTCGCCTTCGGATTCAGCCGCGGCGCTTTTACCATCCGTGTCACGATAGGCTTGATACTCGATCAAGGTCTCATTGCCGCAAACGGAATTTCCGACAGCGAATTGGACCGCCAGGCCAGAGCAGCGTATCGCGCCTACCACAAAAGGCATTTTCACACGAATTGGTATCTGATGGTCCAGGGCGTGAAGAAGTTGCTGGCCGGGAAGATACCCGCCGCCGGCGCTGCTGGCGCGCCTGCGGGAAGGCTGAGGCCTGTCATCCGGTTCCTCGGGCTTTGGGACACCGTGGCCGCATACGGCCTTCCTGTTGACGAGATGACGCAGGGCGTGAGCCAATGGATTTGGCCACTTGAACTCCCCAGCCACACGCTTGATCCCAGTGTGAAACGCGCGTGTCAGGCGCTTTCACTTGATGACGAACGTACCACATTCCACCCAGTTCTTTGGAACGAGCGGCAGGAGAAGCCGGCCACACCAGGAGGCGCGCGCTATACTACCGACGAGAGGATCAGTCAGGTCTGGTTTGCGGGCGTGCACGCCAATGTCGGCGGGGGTTATCCCGATGATTCGCTCGCATACATTCCGCTCTACTGGATTATGGAGGAGGCCCGCGCCCAAGGCCTCTGCTTCAAATCGTCGGATCCAGCCGCGCTGGCCGAGACGAAGCAGGCGCAGGACAAGGACGGCCGTTTATATGATTCTCGCGCGGGCGCGGCGAGTTACTACCGCTATGGGCCAAGGCGCGTATCGCGGCTGACCCGCCAGCGCTTCTCCTGGACGACGGGCGATGAGGTCTATATCGAGAAGCCAAAGATCCATGAGACAGTGCTGCGGAGAATCAAGAACAATGCGCATGTTTATGCGCCGATAGGAATTCCCCACGAGTACGACGTGGTCTCGCCAGAGATCGCCCAAGACGGCAGCGTTCGCTTCAGAATAGCCCCTCTGCCGGACAGCGCGTCAGGCCCGACCGTCAATGCGCCGGAGACCTCGGAGCAAGCACAGGGACGGGTCGTCGCTGAACGTCAGCACATCTGGCCACTCGTCTGGGTCCGCGCAGCGCTATATTTCCTCTCCTTGGCGGCAACCCTTGTGTTTGTGGTGTTTCCGTTCACCGGCCGGAGCGATCCGCTTGGTGAAAGGGCGAACGCGCTCAAGTGGGTCTCCGATATCATCAGGACCCTGAGCGGCTTTCTGCCTTCTTGGCTGTCTCAGTGGTTCGGCTCCTATGCCCAGTATCCGGTGACGTTCCTGATCCTGGTGGGCATCATTGGAATTTTGATCATCGGCGGCAAGCGGGTCGCTTCTGCGGTGGATGACAAAATGACGGCGCTTTGGCGCGCAGCTTTCGCTGGAACGCTTCCCGCGCCGGAGACGGCGCCGAGTCCTACGCCGCGCGGACGCGAGCTCATCTTGATGGGTCTGCGTTCGGCTTGGCGCTACTATCTGGGCCCGGCGCTTTCGGCCATTGTCATCGCTTATCTAGGGATCACGGTGGGCAACCGCCTTCTGTTCACGGCGGTCGACCAAGCCGGCGTCTTTTGCAAGCCGACCAAGGACCTCGATTACATTCCGGATACCGGCGCCCTGGTCTCCTTTGAGACTTCGAACCTCTGCTTTGCCACGGGCTACAAGGTCGGTCGTCTCGAGCGGTACTTCGTTTGGACCAACCCTGCCCCGGCGGCACTTGCCAGACAGTATTCGAACTATTCAACCAGCAAGGATACCTGCAAGCTTGCCACGGCGAGCGCACCCTCGATCCTGGCGAACGGTGGCGTTGAGACCGACGCGCGCGGGTATTCGACTTTCCACAATCCGGAGGACGGCACGCAGCTCTCCTGGACCGAGACTGTTGTCCACGTGCTCGCATCACCCCTCCGGCGCTACTATCTGCAGCCCTGGTTTCAACCCGTGGCGCGGTACGGATCACTTGGCAGCGAAGTGGACTTCCTCGAGCCTGACCCGGATCGGCGCGTGAAGAAGATTTCGGAGTATGTATCTCCCAAGGTGACTGACGAGCTTTTCTTTTACGTGAACGACAGCGTTCTTCTGCTCCCGCGCAAGTTTCAGTGGCTCTACAACGACAACAAGGGCTGCATTTCGTTCTTCATCAAGCCGTCAAAGCAGTAGCTCGCAAGAATCGTCTCGAGGAAATGATGGATTTTTCAAGACTGGCGTATTGTCGGGCTGGCGGTCTCGGGCCTCGCGACCGCTGGCTTCGACCATGCGAACCTCAAGTTCAGGGCTCCGTGGCGGTCGCGCCATTGAAAGCCCTCGAACGGCGGTCCCACGGATGCAAGCGCTCTGGATATTGCAGACTTCATATCTCGCACTTAGCCGGCCACGACGTCCGACAAGCCAGCTTTCAAGCTCTATCGCAAGCGCGGGAGACGACAAGCCGGCGCGCATTTAAGCTCTCGGCTGTGGACAAGACCGGCCGCAGGTGAGCGCGTTCCCCAGCGCCCAGAAACCGGCCAAGACCTCCCTCCGCGGACATTCAGCGGCCCTTGCCAGAGCCATCATAGTTCAAAGTCCGTATACCCGCGCACGGACGCTCCGATGGCAGGCGATTGCCAAACTATCTCGGCGGCTTTCGTACGCGCCCAGGTCGCGGTAAGACCACGCATATGAGCAGACTCAGACGGGACAAAGCCAGGAAACGGCTCAACGAACTGCTAGGCTTAGCAAACGACGAGGCGTTCGTACTCATGGTCTGGGCCGTCGACGCCCTGCAGTCGGACCGGGCCGATGCTGCCGCGCGCCTTTTGACTTTTCCAAAGGATGCAAAGAATGCCCAGCTCGGCGACAGCCATCTCGTCTTCAAGTGGGCACTGGAAACATTGGTGAACGAGCTGCTGATCACTCGAAAGAAGGCTGCATCTCGAAATGGCCGCTCGCGGGTCCTTGACTGCAGGCAATTCGACACGATCGCGACATGCGTCAACGTGCTTCGAAAGCTTGAAGACGCAGAGGACGGAATGGTTCTGGCTCATGTGAGCGTTCTCGACGTCATGCACAAGATCGGCCATCGCCAGTTCGAATGGCAGCGCGGCTTTGCCAATCTGGCGCAGATCTATCGGTCGCTGTTCGTCTTTGGAGGTGAGCTCGCGAAAAATTATTTTGAAGAGACCAACCGCCTACCCCTGACGGACTTTTTCCTTTGCGGATTCGCCTTCTACGCTCTGTTGCAGGATCATCCTGCTTTCGAAACGACTGTAAGCCTGTCGGATCTATCGATATCAACCGAGACTCGAGACGCGGCGCTTCGTTTGATCTCTGCCCCTCTAATCGAAGTTCGGAAGCAGGCGATCAAGATCAGGCAAATCGGCGGACGATCCACGGCTTATCAGCAGAGCGTCTCCGCAAGACACCCGCCATCTTGTTCGATCGGTCGGGCCGACGCCTCACTCGCGCTCCATTACCCGCACTGATCATACAGCGCGTCACGGCCGGTCTCTATTTTGATCTTGTCGGCGGCGGATCAAAGATCTGGCGAGAAATCGGCTCGCGTTTCGAGAGCTACTGTCTCGAGCTGATCAGCGAAGCACTGCCAGGGGCACAGCCTAGTGGCGCGTTCAAGTACAAGTTTCGCAGAACTGTCGATTCTCCGGATATCTTTCTTCACGACGAGAGCGGCACCGCGAAGCTCGCTGTTGAATGCAAAGCAAAAAAGATGTCGATCGTTGCAAAGTTTTCCGACAATCCGCTCGACGACGCAAGAGAGGCGTTCTCCGAGATAATCAAGGGCGTGGTGCAAATCTGGCGCTTCTACTCGCATTGCCGCCGCTCGAATGGTATCAAGTCGATTGGGCCCGACGCCGCCGGCATGGTTTTAACTCTCGATCCTTGGCTACAGATGTCCAATCATCAGGATCGCGTGATGGCAGAAGCGAGTGCGCTCGCAGGACAGATCGATGCCGACATCACCGATGAGGATCGCAGGCCTATTCTGTTTTGCTCAATCGAGGATCTCGAAAGCACACTTGGCATCGCGTCAGAGACATCATTCTTTCAGGCAGTGGCTGCGGCCGCTTCCAACCCTGAATTCAAGGGCTGGAGCCTCCTTAGTGTGCATCAAAGAGTCTCAGTGGGAGAACGGCAAAATGCCTATCCCTTCGAAGCCAAAATCGCGGATGTCCTGCCCGCGTGGAAGCTTCTCAATAGCGAGGCTATCAGGCCGCGAGCCGTCGCCGGATAGACCGCGGCGTGGCCAATGCCATTTGGTGAAGATCGACGAGGGGTACATTTCGGATGTATCACTTGCTTTCCATGCAGTGCTTGCAGGCGTGCGCCGGAGGCGCATCGCCCCACTGAAAATGCACCCGCAGGAGCGTGAGCATAGCGACGGCGCAGCCGGCACGCGGGACCGAGTGCAGCGACGAGACCGGTCAATTGTGGCACCCGGGACAGGGGCAGTGATAGCGACGCCGAAGGCGGGCCCCTTTCCCGAGTGCCCCCCGCGAGGAGCACCTTATCTCTTTGCGCGAAGGATCGTCACCCGAAGGGCCGAGACCTTGGGCTCGGTAACGCCCGCGTAAGCGGGGCGGCGTAGAGCCTGACCGGCACAGCCGGGCGCGCCCATATGCACCGCAAACCGTGTCCTGCGTGACGCGCTCAGAAGCGAACGAAAAGACATGCGCAGCACTAACCGTTCAAATCATGCTTCGCCAGCAGTTCAGGCGTCGTCGCCCAAGACTTGCCAGGTATCTTGCTGATGAATCCATCAAATACCCGTTTGAAGGCCGTTTTGGCAGCTGCGTCATCGAAACGTTCTCGTTCTCCCGCTGTTAGCAGGGGATGAACGTCGGACAGAAATCCGCGGCGCTCGAGCTTCTCGAACATCCGTTTCTCCGCCTCCCATCGCGGGATCGGCTTTTGCTTGGTGTACTCGACGAACATATCGACCGTCCGCTGAGCATCCAGGCCGGAAAAGACCTCCAAAGCATGAGCGAGATCGACGAGATCGCGCCCTTTGTTGCGTTGAAGAAGTGCGCGGACCTTTGTCGACAAGACTTCCTCGGTCGAGAACGTCGGAATATCGGCCGCGCCGGAGAACCAGGGATTATCGACCTTGAGGCGAAGCGTCTTGGCGGGGTCCAGAGCGGTGATCTCGGCTTCGTTTATTTCAATCTTGAGCCGAATCGTGGATGAGCCGTCCTCCGCTGCAACGGTGTACCGCAACGCTGGAGCGGTCTGGCTGCGAAGATATTCGGGATTTCCAAGCCATGGATCGAGAAGGTCGTGGATGCGGTCCCAAATCGGCTTTGAGGCCCCCTCTTTAGTACGAGCAAGGTCGATGTCTTCTGAATATCTCAGTGGCTTCGAAAAATGCAGCTTATTGAGTGCGGTGCCACCACGAAAGCGCAGCTCTTCTCGCAAGAAGGCATCGCCGAAGAGGTCGACAAGCGCACGAGCAATTATCAGATCCTGCTCCACTTGGCGCAGTTCGGCCCAAGGGGCTGCCTTCGACCAGGCCACAATGTTCTGGCTCGGGATCATTCGTCGATCTCTGGCCCGCGCTGAACGACGACCCTCCATCGCTCGTTGCGTTCGAGGGGCGGTTCGGACGTAGCGAGGGTTCGTTCCTGCGGCTCGAGAGCTGCCCAGGGTATGGAGTTGGTTGCGGATAGCTGATCATGCATCGGCTGGGCTCGCTCACCGTGGCCAAGCCGGTCAAGCAGATAACCGAGGCGTTGCACGCAAGCTCGGTCAAAGTGGGAAGCCATGGTCGCAAGTTTTTGCCGGTCCAGCTTATGACCGAGATCGTTGAGAACGGTCGCGACGGCATCGACACCACCCGCGACATGGATGTAGCGGAGCAAATCAAGGGCTGTCAGTTCGGGCGACGACACTTTCATTTTTCCGGTATCAGTCTTTCGCTCGACGATCCCCTCGAGAACCGACTCCATGTCTTTGCGAAAGTGAAAGGTGATCCATGACCGGCCCGCCCGGATTTTGCGTAGCTGCCGGTCTGTTATGACCTGAAAATCCATGACTGCGTGGTGGGTGGCGCCATGCAGTTCTGCAGCCTTCAGCAAACCTACGTAGTAGGACCTGCTCTCATACCGCATCAGGGCATCAATGTACCAAGATGGTGGCGGCGCCTGCCAAGACAGAAATTGCGGTGGTACCGCGACGTAGAAGCCTTGGCGCGGATTGAAGAGCATGTGACGCTTCTGCAAGCGAGAGGCAGCCTTTAGAAATGCTCCTTCCGTTATCCCGAGCGCAGCAATGGCCTCATTCCGCGTGAACGTAATCCGGCCTTCAGATTGGAGGTCGGTGAGATAGTTTGCCAAGCTGGAACGCAAATACAGCATCATACGCAAAAATAGAACTATTTCGTCGGTATTTCAATATGACGCAAGAGATATTCTGGCATTATATGCAAAACTGGCACACTGTCGTCTATTTCGGCATATGAATGTGCGCAGCGAAGAGGAACCGAAATCTCCCCCCCTTTCAATCGATATAGAATCCTTATCGAATATTGGCGCTCGATAATAAAAATTATCAATACTTGACCCGTCTCGGCTCGGGCTGATATATATTATCATTATCAAATTTTGGCTACGATTGGGATATTATATCGTGTCCTACCAGAGTGAGGAACTCATTCGAGAGGTTCAAGGTCAGCGGATCAGGGCCGCAATGAGCCAGCGGGCTTTGGCGGCCCGCTCCGGGCTTACCCAGGCACACATCTCCCAAATCGAGACCGGACGTCTCGAACCCGGCCTGTCGAGCTTCATCCAGATGGCGCGAGCGCTCGACCTTGAGGTCGTACTTGTACCAAAGAAGCTTCTCCCCGCTGTAGAGGGCATGCTTCGTTCGACCACTCCCGAATTCCTTGCAGAAGAAGGGCGGTCCGCTCTTTTTGCCAAGGGCGAACGCCTTCTCGCGAAATTGAAGAAGCTGCAGGGCGGTTCAGCCGTGTTCGACCGTATCGCCGAATACTTCCGTTTTCTCAAACAGGTCCGCCTCTCAAAGGACGACGTTGCTCTCGTCGAGGACTCGATAGAAATTCTGCGTCACATTCGAGCTGGTCCCCAATCAAGAGCCGAACTCGATAACATCGCCGGCTTGCTGCAAGTGGTCCGCAACCGGATTGCTCACCCCGCAGAAGCACCACGTCCAGCCTACGCATTGGACGAGGATGACGATGCCTGACGTATCAGTCTTGGACGTTCATCTGTATGACAGCCCGATCGCGACCCTGACGCTCGTGCAAGGGGACCGGACACTGCTTGCTTTCAACCAGACCTACGTCGACGATGACAACCGCCCCACATTAAGCCTTTCCTTCAAGGATCAGTTCGGAAAACTTCTGACCGCCTTTAGGCCCTATCAGACGGTCCTTCCGCCTTTTTTCTCCAATCTGTTGCCAGAAGGACCATTGCGCCGATATCTGGCAGAGCGTGCGGGCGTAAAACAAACGCGCGAATTCTTCCTGCTCTGGATGCTCGGCCGGGACCTCCCCGGTGCGCTTTCTGTCCATCCGGCTCAAGGGGAGGCATTACCTCCTCAAGTCGAAGAAGATCTCACTCCCGACGAACGGCACAACATGCTGCGCTTTTCGCTAGCTGGTGTGCAGCTGAAATTCTCAGCCCTGAAGAATGATCAAAAGAACGGTGGACTGACGATTCCAGTCGAAGGCGTCGGCGGTTCGTGGGTCGTCAAGCTGCCCTCTCATCAGTATCCGGGCGTGCCTGAGAACGAATATTCGATGATGACGATCGCTAAAACCATGGGCATGGACGTGCCGGAGCTCCAATTGATCGATGTCAACGAGATCAAAGGCCTTCCTGAGGGTCTCGGCGAGCTCAAGGGACAGGCTCTTGCGGTGAGACGGTTTGACCGGACAGACGATGGTCCGATCCACATGGAAGATTTCGCGCAAGTATTCGCGGTGGCGCCTGACGAGAAGTACGACCACGCAAACTATAGAAATATCGCACGCGTACTCGGCATCGAAACGGGCGATGCCGGTGTTGCTGAATTCATCCGGAGGCTCGTTTTCAGCACCTTGATTGGCAATACCGACATGCACCTCAAAAACTGGTCCCTCATCTACCCGGACCGGCGCACGCCGATCTTGTCCCCCGCCTACGATTTGCTTTCGACCATCCCGTATATCGCGGACGATAAAATGGCGCTGAACTATTCACGCACAAAGAAGATGATCGAGTTTTCCACGGACGAGCTCAAGCACCTCGCCGCAAAAGCCAGGCTGTCCGAGAAACTCGTCCTGGACACCGCATCCGAAACGGTCGCGAGATTCAAAGCGGTATGGTCAAAAGAAAAATCACATCTTCCGCTGGCTAGAAAGGTTGTCGATATCGTCGAGGCTCATGCCGCGACTATCCCAATCTACAGCTGGTTGTAGCACGGGTTATGCGTTGACCTGCCACCGAAGTTTCATCCAGCGGCGGTTAGAGTCTCGGGGTTTTCTACGCCATGCGGCGCGGGTGGAGCAACGGGCGATCGGCGGAGCTGGTCGGGGTTGCGCAGCCGAGCGCCCGTTGCGGTGAGTGTGGCGGCGTAGGCCGCAGGTGTGAGGTATTCCAGCGAAGAATGCGGGCGCTGGTCGTTGTAGTCGGCGACCCATGCAGCGATCTTGGTGCGTGCGTCGTCGAGATCGAAGAACAGCGTCTCGTTCAAGAACTCATCACGCATCCGGCCGTTGAAGCTCTCGACGAAGGCGTTCTGGATC
>NZ_AUFA01000037.1:0-66623 GCF_000426265.1 Bradyrhizobium sp. Cp5.3
CCGCCCTTCCTGCAATCCGCGCTCGACAATGATGCCGATCTCGTCGAGGGCTTTCGCATACCGGTCCGATTTCTCCCGCAGCAAATCGGCGATGACATCGACCTTGTCGGCCTGTTCGCCTCGCTCGAGCATGAATTCGTCTGGTCGGCCCCGGGCCGCCGCACGGCCATCAAGGCCTATCTGCAACTGCTCGCGGTGACGGTGCGCCGGCTGCTCGAGCAGGAGCGCGCGCGCCCCGTGTCCACCGAGCGGGACGCCGACACGGTGATGCGCTTTCGCGAGCTGGTCGAGCGGCACTATCGCAATCACCCGCCGCTCGATTTCTACGCGCGCAAGCTCGGCGTGACGGCGGCGCGTCTCAATGCGTGTTGCCGCGCTACCACGGGCAAGTCGTCGCTGGCGCTGATCAATGACCGGCTGCTCACGGAGGCCAAACGCAACCTGCTCTATTCCGACATGACCGTGAACGAGATCGGTGCGGCGCTCGGCTATGCCGATCCGGCCTATTTCAACCGGTTCTTCTCCCGCAATGTCGGCTTGTCGCCCGGCCGCTTCCGCGAGCGCCTGCTGCCCGGCCAGACCCGCGCGGTCGCCGGTTGAAGTTCTCGCGGCAAGCTGCCTTGCGTGGTCAGCTATCGCGCGTAAAGGCCAGTCCCTGCCGCTGCAGCGCTGCAGCACCCTCGCCGATGTCCTGCAGCGGCCGCTCCGACAGGATTTCGAGAACGATCCTGCCCCCGTAGGAGCGCTGCTTCAGCTCTGCCCCAATGGCGGCAAAGTCGATCTCGCCAGAGCCAATGGGATCGTGTCGCCATTGCCCCTTCGGACTGTCGGACAGATGAACGATACCAAGACGCGGCCATAGGGTCCTGAGACCCTCGACCGGATCCTCGCCGATCGCAATGGCGTTTGCGACATCGTAGATCACCGGCATGTCGGCGTAGCCTTCATCGGCGAGGAAGCGGACGATGTCGGCGGCGCTGGCGAGAAGCCCCTGCGGATGGTTCTCGAGGATAATTGGAATTCCAGCATGCGTCGCCTTGTCATGAATCCGGGCAAAGGCCTCGCGAAAGCTGACCATCAGCCGGTCATTGGCCTTGGCGAGCAGCGCATGCCGCCGTCCGGAGCCGACGCAGATCCAGCGCGCCCCGAGCTCGGCCGCCCGCTCGATCGTCGCCTCATAGGACGCTACGGCGAAATCAACCACATGCGGCGACGGGCTCGCGAGATTAATGTCGCTGCTCGCAAGATCGAGCGCCAGCAAGGACAGGCCGTAGCGCTCGATGAGCGCGCCGATCCGCCGGGTTCGCGCCGCGTCCTGCCGCCAGGGATCGAAATGCGGCGGCGTCGCCATCAGTTGAACCGTGCGATAGCCGGCATCGGCGAGTTGCGCGATCGCCTCTTCCGCGACGCAGTCCCAGGCGAAGCCGAAGGTGTGAGCGCCAAGCACCGGGGTCGTCATGGCTTTCCCCGATAGAGCTCGATGGTGCGGCGAATGCCGACCCGCAGAGAGGTCGCAGGCAGGTCCGGAAACACGCGCCGCAGATCGCCCTCCCCGATGTCCTCGGCGAAAGGAAGCTCGGGTCCGTCGATGCCGATCTTGGCATTCGGGACCACGGCCCTCACCGCAGCAACGACATCGTCGTTCGACACCACCTCGCCAGGCAGGTTGAAGACGTGCGCGCCGTCAGGCTCGCGCAGCAGCGCGGCCTCGTAGGCCGCGACCACGTCATCGACAAACACGAGGCCTGCGGTGCTGGCATACGGGATCACATAGCTCTCTCCCCGCGCGGCGGCGCGGCAGGCGAGCGACGGCCCTGCGGTCGACCCGGTTTCGCGGCCGAAGCCATAGACGATGTAGGGCCGGAAACCGACGCTGGCGATGCCGTGATCCGCCCAATAGGCGCGCGCGCTGCCCTCACAAGCCAGCTTGAAGGTGCCGTAATGTGTGATCGGACGCGGCGTCGTGGCGTCGTCGGGGCCATAGACACCGGCGCTGCTCGTGAACACGATGCGCCGGATGCCCAGCACCTGCGCCGCATTGAAGACGTTCAACGTTCCGACCAAATTGATCATCGCGCCGCGCACGGGATCGGCCTTGCACGCCGGCGTCAGGACGCCGGCCAGATGAATGATTGCGTCGCACCCCTCGGCAGCCGCGCGCACCGCGTGCGCACCGGCGATATCGCCGAGGCGCCAATCCACTGACGCGGCGGCAGCTCCCGCGATTCTATCGAACAGCGCCGTGCGCTCGACCGGCTCGACGACGCGAAGCTGGTGCCCGCTGCCGGCGAGACGGCGCGCCAGCCATGCGCCAATGAAGCCACCACCGCCCGTGATCAGAACTCGCATCGCACTCAGGACTCACATTGTTCAGGATGCATTCGTGTCGAAGAAACTGCCGTGAGGCCGCCCGCCCTGAAGGCCGGGCGAGGCGAGCGTCGCCATCGAAAGCTCCTGCGCGGTCTGAACCAGCGCTGGCGCCAGCTCGAGCATCCGCTCCTCGGTCAGGCGGATATGCGGACCGGCGATGACGACGGCACCTGTCACCTCCTTGGTCTTGGGATGACGGATCGGTGCGGCAGACGCGTTCATCCACGGCGTATAGGTCTGCAGGCAGAGGCTGACCCCGCGCTTGCGGGTCTGACGCAGGTATTTTTGCAAGGCCGGCCAGCTTTCCGGCGCGCGCGGACCATAGTCCTTGCGCAATCCATACCCCTGCTTCTCGACGAGAGCGCGCGCATCATCGTCGGAGAGACAGGATAGCCAGGCGTGACCGCTCGCCGAGCAGGACAGCCGGCCGACCTGTCCCATGTCAGGGTCGTAGCGCAGGCCGGCGGGCGAACCTTGCGCCTTGGCGACCCAGACAAGCTCGCGCCCGTCGATCATGGCAAGGCGCACCAGCTCGCCGCTTTCCCGCGCCAGGCGATCGAGCAGCGGCTGGGCGAAATCGGTGATGCCGCTGCCGGCGAGGAAGGTGAAGGCAAGCGACGCGATCTTGGCGGTGAGCTGATAGGCGCCCTGCTCGCGCTCCTGCTTGACGTAGCCGTGCTCGATCAGGCTGGTCAGCACGCGATGCGTGGCGCTGCGCGGGATGTGCAGGGAATCGGCGATCTCGAACAGCAGCATGCCATGGGCGTTGGTCGCAAGCAGCTCGAGCACGCCGAGGGTGCGCTCCAACAGGCCGCTCGGCGCCTCGCCGGTTTCCGGATTCTTCAGCATCAGGCCTTCCTGATTCACAATTGCATCTCCTGATCAGGGCGCACTATCTGGCCGGTTTTGGCGGCTTTGTGAACTGCCATTGTGGCCCGCAGCGTCAGCGCGCCGTCGCGCGCGGTAATCAGTGGCCGTTCCTCCCCGCGAACCACCCGTGCCAGATGGTCGAGCTGGGCGCGGTAGGGATCCCCACGTTCGAATGTCACGCTGTCACGCGTGATCGGGGCGAACCAGCTCTTGCCCGAAGCGTAGTGCCAATGGTCGAGCGTCGGCAGCGCGAGCGAGCCCTCGGTGCCGCTCAGGAAATGCGTCTGCACCGCGACGGGCTGCGGCGGATAATTCGGACTCTCGCCGCTTGCGAGGTCCCAGCTCCAGGGCGCGGCCGCGGTGTCGCTGAGGTTCAGCGTCACCAGCGCGCCATTGGCGAGGCGGAGCAGAACGGCGGCACTGTCCTCGACGTCGAAGCCGCGGACCGCGTTGGACGCGATCGCCTGAACGGATACGATCTCGCCGCAGAGATGGCGGATCAGGTCAATCTCGTGAATGAGGTTGATGAGCACCGGTCCGCCGCCGGGCTCGCGCCGCCAAGCCATCTCGAAATAATCGGCGGGCTTGTAGAAGGTATAGAGCACGGTCGCGTTGGTCAGGCGGCCGAGCGCACCCTCGGCGATCATCGCGCGCGCCCGGCGGATGATCGGATTGTGCCGCCGGTGATGCCCGACCAGGACCGGCAGGTTTGCGCGCTCGGACGCGATCGCAATTGCGGCCGCATCATCAAGCGTGCTCGCGATCGGCTTCTCGACCAGCGGCACGATGCCGCGCTCGATGCAGGCGATGGCGAGCTCGCGATGCGTCGCGTTCGGCGTGGCGATGACCGCCGCCTGTGGCTTCACCTCGCGCAGCAGATCGAGCGGATCCGCATAGCAGGGAACACCGAGGCCCTCCGCATAAGCCCTTCCCGCAACTGAAGGTTCGGCGATTGCTGCAGGCGCGCAGGAGTCCAGATGGCGCATGGCTTCGACATGCGCCCGCCCGATCGCGCCAGCGCCGAAAACTGCCACCGCGACCTTCGACATTCCACGCCCCTCCCATCATCGGCTTGCTTCGGAAGGGCTTCTAGCACGAGCCCTTCAAAATTGGAATTGGATTCCAATTTTCAATTTTGGATATTGGAATTCAATTCCAGTCGTGTTAGGGCCTCCAGCAAGAGCCGCATGTATGGCCGACCGGCAATGACTGGTTTTTGGGAAAGGGGAGGATCGAAAATGACCGAACAGGAGAAGACGCTCGCAACGACAGGGTTACGTATCGGCCGGCGCGGATTGCTGCTGGGCGCCACGTCGCTCGCCGCATCGCGCCTCGGCATGCCCTATATCGGCAACGCCGCCGCCTCCGAACCGATCAAGATCGGAATGATCTGGGCCAAGACCGGCTCGATCGTCGATCAGGCGGAATATCTCGCCCAAGGCGGCATGCTCGCGCTGGAACAACGCAACAACACGCTGCTGGGACGGCCGGCTGAGATCGTCTGGCTGGACGAGCCCAATCCGCAGGGCGCTCAGCAGAGCGCGGAGCGCCTGGTTGGCGAGCAGAAGGTCGTCGGCATGGTCGGCGGCGCGCTGTCCTCGTTCGCGCTGGCGATCTCGTCGGTCGCCAAGAAGGCAAAGATTCCTTACGTCGCCGCGAATGCCGCCACCGGCGATCTCACAGGCAAGTCCTGCAACAAATACACCTTCCGTCTCCAGCCGCCGGTGGACGTGCATGCGCGCATCCTCGCGCCTTATTGCGCGTCGATCGGCAAGAAGTGGTACCTCTTGACCGCGTCCTACGCTTTCGGCCAGGACATCAAGCGCGCCTTCACCGACTACATCACCGCCAATGGCGGCACGGTGGTCGGCGCCGACGAGGTGCCGGTCGGAACGCCGGATTATTCGTCGTTCATCCTGAAGATCCGTGCTGCCAAGCCCGACGTCGTGATCGGCGGCATTGCCGCCAGCGATCTCACCACATTCCTGAAGCAGTGGAACGAGCTCGGCATGAAGGGCAAGATTCCCTTCGCCGAGATTTCGGTCGGCAATACTGATCTGTGGGGCGTCGGACCCGAGGCAGCCGACGGCCTCTACACCATCACCTGGTGGTACAAGAACCCGAACAATTCGCCCGAGGAGCAGGCGATGGCGGCGGCTTACGAGAAGAAATACGGCCGGCCCGCCGCCGACAAGGCCTGGATGGGCTGGCTCGGCATGAAGAGCCTGCTCGATTCCATCGAGATGGCGAAATCGACCGAGCCCGGCGCCATCGTCCAGGCGCTCGAGAACTGGAAGTATCGGCGCGGCGATATGGACATCGGCTATCGCGACTTCGACCACCAGATGACGAGCCGCCTCCTCGTTGCGGGCATCCACCCGAAGATCACCGACAAGTGGGACTATTTCGACGTCAAGGCCGAACTGCCGAAGACGCCGGACGATATCGCCAAGGCCTTCGGCGCGCAGGCCGACAGCGCCTGCAAGATGGACACGCTCTGACGTCGTTTCAAAGCGGCGCACGATGTCATTGCCAATGGCCGTGGCATCGTGCGTCGCGACCCAACAACGGATGACGCCATGCTCGATATGATCCTGTCGCAGGCCGTCAACGGCCTGGTGCTGGGCTTCCTCTATGTGCTGATCGCGATCGGCCTGTCGATCATCTTCGGGATGCTCGGCATCGTCAATTTTGCCCATGGCGCCTTCTTCGCGATCGGGGCCTATCTCGCCTATGCCCTGAACAAGGAATTCGGCTGGTGGGCCGCGCTCGCGGCTCCTCTGCTGACCGGCCTGACCGGTGTGGTCGTCGAGATGGTCCTGATCCGGCATCTCTACGGCAAGGAGCCGCTGCTCGGACTGATCCTGACCTTCGCGCTCGCGCTGTTGGCAGAGGCCGTGCTGCGGCTGGTCTTCGGCGGCGCGCCCGTGCCGTTCGCCGCGCCAAAGTTCCTCGCAGGCTTTGTCGAATATGGTCCGATCCTGATCACGAAGTACCGGATGTTCGTGCTGGCCACAACAGTCCTTGTGCTCGTGCTGTTCTGGGCGTTTCTCGCCTACACGCCCTATGGCCGGATCATCCGTGCCGGCTCGCGTGACCCTGAAATGGTCGGGCTGCTCGGCATCAACCTGCCGATCGTCTTCACCGGGGTGTTCAGCATCGGCTGCCTGCTCGCCGGTCTCGGCGGATTGCTGGCGGCGCCGCTCTGGACCATCACGCCGTCGATGGCCGCCGGCGCCATCATGCCGGCCTTTGTTATCGTGACCATCGGCGGTCTCGGCTCCTTCCTCGGCGCGATCGTCGCCGGCCTTCTCGTCGGCATCACCACGGCCATGACCATTCAGTTCCAGCCGGAATGGTCGGGAGCCGCCATGTACATCCTGATGGCCGCCATCCTCTTGATCCGCCCGCGCGGGCTGTTCGGTGAACGCTGGGAGAGGTTCGAGTGACACATCTTTCTGCGCTACGTCATCCGGCGGTCGTCGCCGCCCTCGTTCTGGCCGCGCTGACCGCGCTCTGGTCGCTGCTCGGCTCGCCGATCTCGCTGATCACGCAAATCGCGATCTACACGCTCTATGGCGCCGGCGTGAACCTGCTCGTCGGCTATACCGGCCTCGTGCCGTTCGGCGCGTCAGTGTTCTTCGGCTGCGCGAGCTATGCGGCGGCCTTCTTCATCCTCGGACGCTACGGCAACGACCTCGTCTCGCTGCTGTTCGCAACCGTATTCTCAGCCCTGCTCGCGCTCGCGATCGGAGCCATTATCCTTCGCCGCAGGGGCCTATATTTCTCGCTGCTCACCCTCGCCTTTTCCCAGATTGCGTTCGAGATCGCGTTCAAATGGACGGCCGTGACCGGCGGCGAGAACGGGCTGCAGAGCATTCACCGCACGAGCTTCACCAGCGCCTGGTCGTTTCACGTCTTCGTGGTGGCGGTCACCGTGGCCTGCATCTGGCTGCTGCGGCGGATCGCGCACTCCCCCTTCGGCCGCGTTTTGCAGGCGATCCGGGACAATGAACAGCGCGCGAGCAGTCTCGGCTATGACGTTCACCGCTTCCGTCACGGCGCGTTGATCCTGACCGGCACCTTCGTCGGCCTCGGCGGCGCCTTGCTGACCCTGATGCTGGAAGGCGTCTACGCCAACAACCTGAGCTGGCAGCATGCCGGCGATTCCCTGCTGATGACCGTGCTCGGCGGCGTTCACCACGCCCTCGGGCCGCTGTGGGGTGCCATTGCCTTCATCCTGCTCGAAGACCGCCTGTCGGCCATCACTGAGAACTGGTGGCTGGTGTTCGCGCCGATCCTGATGCTGTTCGCACTGACCTCCCCGGAAGGCATGCAGGGTCTCTGGCAGCGGCTGTTCGGCCGCCAGCGCTGGACGCTCGTGAGGCCCGATATCCCGCCGCGCCCTGCCGTGATCGCCCCTTTTGCCAGCAGCGCCGCCGGGTTTGAGCGCGGCAAGCTGTTGCTCCAGACGCTCGGGCTCAGCAAGAATTTCGGCAGCCTCGTGACAGCCAAGAGCATCGACCTCGAGGTCCGCTGCGGCGTGCTTCACAGCATCATCGGACCGAACGGCGCCGGCAAGACCACGTTCTTCAACATGCTGTCCGGCGCGCTGAAGCCGAGCGGCGGGCGGATCGTGTTCGACGGCACCGAGGTGACGCAGCTGCCGATGCATGCGCGCGCCCGCCTCGGCATCGGCCGCTCGTTCCAGATCCTGTCGATCTTTCCGAACCTGACCGTCTTCGAGAATGTCCGCGTCGCAGTGCAGGCCCAACGCAAGGGATCGGGCCGCCTGCTCACCGATGCCTACGCCCTGGACACGATCAACGCCCGGACATGGTCGATCCTCGATGCCGTCGGCCTCACCGACGTCGCGGCCGAACAATGCGTCAATCTTCCGCACGGTGCCAAGCGGCTGCTCGAGATCGGCATCACGCTTGCTATCGATTCCAAGCTGCTGCTGCTCGACGAGCCGCTGGCGGGACTTGCAGAATCCGACCGCGTCATCGTTGCCGACCTGATCAAGAAGCTCGCGCAGACTCACGGCGTGCTTCTGATCGAACACGACATCGACCGCGTGCTCGCGATCTCCGACCGCATCTCGGTGCTGCACCAGGGACGCATGATCGCCGACGGCAAGCCTTCGGAAGTCGCCGCCAATCCCGACGTGATCGCAGCCTATCTCGGAGCCGCCAAGGACGGTGCGAAGGCCGCGCCTCCGGCGATCGAGCGAATCGCCCATGCCCGCGCCGCGGTCCTGCTCGAGGCTATCAGCGTCTCCGCGGGCTACGGCGGCAGCACGGTGCTCGAGGCTATCGACCTCACCGTGCACGCCGGCGAAGCCGTCGCCCTGCTCGGCCGCAATGGCGTCGGCAAGACGACGCTGCTGCGCAGCCTCTGCGGGACGCTGACCATCAGCAACGGCGATATCGTGTTCGAAGGCAGGCCGCTTGCACGCCTCAAGCCCTACGAGATCAACCGGCTCGGCATTTCGCTAGTGCCGGAGGGACGCAGGCTGTTCCCCAACCTGACTGTCGCTGAAAACCTGCAGCTCGCTGCGCGTCCAGGCGGCCTCGGACTGGATGCGGTGTTCGAGCTGTTCCCGCGCCTGCGCGAGCGTCGTTCCGCCAAGGCCGAAAGCCTGTCCGGCGGCGAACGCCAGATGGTCGCGATCGCGCGTGCGCTGATGGTTCCGAGCAAGCTCATCCTGCTCGACGAGCCCTTCGAGGGCCTCGCGCCAGCCGTGGTTACGGAGGTTCTGGATGCGCTTATCAAGCTGCGCGGCAAGGTGGCCATGGTCATTGTCGAGCACCATGCGGAGCTCGTCCTTCCCATCGTCGATCGCGCCTATGTGCTGGTGAATGGCCAGATCGCCTTCAGCGGCGATGCGGCGATCCTCGAGCGCGATCACGAATTGCAGGCCCGGCTGCTCGGCGTCGTCCAGACCGAAGCGGCTCAGGCCCGCGGAGCGGCTTAACAACAAGAGAAAAAAGATGCTCAGCCTGAACCTGACCGGGGCAACCCGCCTCAACATCATTGTCGGTGACCCCATCGCACAGGTGAAGTCGCCCGGCGGCGTCACCAAGGCCTTCGTCGATCGCGGTTATGACGGAATTCTCGTCCCTGTGCAGGTCGACGGGGCCCACCTGAAGGGCCTTCTGACCGCAGCAATGGAGATCCGCAATCTCGACGGCATCATCGTGACGGTGCCACACAAGTTCGCCTGCTTCGAGTTCTGCGCCAGCTCCACCGAACGATCCCGCCTGCTCGAATCCGTCAACATCATGCGCCGGCGGCCCGAAGGCGGCTGGCACGGCGACATCGTCGACGGGCTCGGCTTCTTCGGCGCGGTGCGCGCCAATGGCGGCGATCCCGCCGGCAAGCGCGCACTTCTGGTCGGCGCCGGGGGCGCCGGTTCGGCCATCGCCATGGCCCTGGTCGAGGCCGGCGTTCGCTCGCTGGCGATTCACGACAACGACGTAACCCGCCGCGACCAGCTGATCGCGAAGCTGACGACCCTGCGCCGGGCCGAGATCCATGCCGGTTCTGCCAATCCCTCCGGTTTCGATCTGGTCGCCAACGCAACTCCGCTTGGCATGAAGGCCGGCGATCCGCTTCCGGTCGACGTGTCGAAGCTCAAGCCCGGCACGTTCGTCGGCTGCGTCATCACCAGCCCAGCCGTCTCCCCGCTTATCGAGGCGGCGCGGGGTCTCGGCTGCCCGACCTCGACCGGCATCGACATGTATAATGCGCTGCAAAGCTCGATGATCGACTTCCTGCTTACGCGCGACGGATCAAGGTGAGCGCCATGTTCAAAACTATCGACGCAATCTCACAAAGCGCGCGCTACGACCTCATCGTGATCGGCTCTGGCGCCGCCGGCATGGCCGCCGCACTGTTCGCGGCGATCGAGGGCCGCAAGGTCCTCGTGGTGGAGCGCACCGAATATGTCGGCGGCACCAGCGCGCTGTCGGCCGCGACCACCTGGATGCCGAACTCGCATCATTCCAAGACCGTCAATCCCGACGACAGCCGGGAGAAGGTCCGCAAGTTCCTCGACGGCGTGGTCGGCAACCATTCGCCCGCGGCGATGCGCGAGGCATTCCTGGACAGCGCGCCTGAGGCGGTCGCAACGCTCGAGGCCAACAGCGAGGTCAAGTTCCGTCCCTATGCGACCCATCCCGACTACGAGCAGCAGTTCGAGGGCGCGACCATGCGCGGCCGCGCACTCGAACCGGTCCCGTATGACGGCCGCGGCCTCGGCGCCGATCTCGACAAGATTCGCCCTCCAATTCCGGAGTTCACGATTTTCGGCGGCATGATGGTCGATCGCACCGACATCGGCCACCTCCTCGCTATCAGGAAGTCGGCACGCTCCTTCGCCCACGCGGCAAAGATTCTCGCGCACTATGCCGGTGACAGGCTGAAGGGCCGGCGCGGATCGCGGCTGGTCATGGGCAATGCATTGATCGGCCGCTTCCTGGCGTCGTTGAACGCCCGCGGTGTGGACATTCTGCTCGGGACCGAAGTGCAGGACCTCGTGACCGAAAACGGCGCCGTCACCGGCGTGAAGCTCAGCTCGGGCGGCACAATGCGGCAGGTGTCGGCCGCTTGCGGCGTCGTACTGGCTGCCGGCGGGTTCAACAGGCATCCGCAGCGACGCGGAGAGTTGCTGCCGCAGGGCGAGAGCCACAGCCCGTCGGCACCGGGGCACACCGGCGCCATGCAGGACTTCGCTTTGCGTCTAGGCGCGCGTCTCGGCGAAGGCAATCTCGACAGCGCTTTCTGGGCTCCGGTCTCGATCCGGCGCCGCGCCGATGGCAGCACCGCGAGCTTTCCGCACTTCGTCATGGACCGAAGCAAGCCCGGCACCGTCTGTGTGGACCAGATGGGACGGCGCTTCGTCAACGAATCCGTCTCCTATCATCTGTTCGGGCGCGCGATATTCGAGCACAACAAGACCGTGCCTTGCATCCCCTGCTTCATCATCACCGACGCGGTCGGGCTGAAGAGGTATGGCCTCGGCATGGTGCGCATGGGAACGAGCAACATCGCCCCCTATCTCGCCGACGGCTACCTGACCGAGGGCGCTACGGTTGCAGAGCTCGCCCGCAAGATCGGCGTTCCCGCGGCCAACCTCGAAGACACCATCGCCGCGATGAACCGCTATGCCGCAAGCGGCAAGGATGACGAATTCGGCCGCGGCACCACGCCCTATCACCGGGTCAACGGTGACGCCGCAGTCGGCCCCAATCCGACGCTCGGCCCGATTGCGGCTCCCCCTTGCTACGCAGTGCGTCTCTACCCCGGCGATATCGGTGCTGCGACCGGGCTTGTCATCGACGAATGGGCGCAGGTGATGCGGGCCGACGGCCGTCCGATCACGGGCCTCTATGCGTGCGGCAACGAAGCGAACTCCATCATGGGCGGAACCTATCCCGGACCGGGTATCACCATTGGCCCGGCCATCACCTTCGCCTATCGCGCCGTGCGCCATGCACTCGGCGATGCACAAGCGCGCAACGCTGCCTAAGCGGGTCGAGAGACAGACCTTCATGGATAACGGTCAACGCCTCGACTGCGATCTGCTCGTCATCGGCTCGGGCGCCGGAGGCCTGTCTACGGCGGTCACCGCCGCCGTGCTCGGCCTCGACGTCGTGGTGGTCGAGAAAGAGGCGCAGCTCGGCGGCACCACCGCCTGGTCCGGCGGCTGGATGTGGATTCCGCGCAACCCGCTCGCGCTGGGCGCCGGCATCGTCGAAACGCATGACCAGCCGAAGCGCTATCTGAACAACGAGCTGGCCGAGGGATATGACCAGACCCGCATCGAGATGTTTCTCGATCAGGGCCCGCGCATGGTAGATTTCTTCAGTAACGAGACGCAGCTTGCCTTCATCGACGGCAATGCCATTCCGGATTTTCACGGCAAGACACCGGGCGCAGCAACCGGCGGACGCTCGGTGTGCGCCGCGCCGTTCGACGGTCGCGCGCTCGGTCCGCGCGTCCGGGATCTCAAGCCGCCACTCGACGAGACTTCGCCCTTCGGCATGGGAATCGCTTCCGGTGCAGATTTGCGGCACTTCCTCAACGCGCGTTCGTCGCTAACCTCGTTCCTGCACGTCGCACGCCGTCTTGCGCGTCATCTGCTCGACGTGTTGCGCTTCGGTCGCGGCATGCATCTCGTCAACGGTAATGCGCTGATCGCGCGACTGGTGAAATCCGCCGACGATCTCGGCGTCAGGATCATGACATCAGCTCCGGCACAGACGCTGCTGTCCGAAGGTCCTCGCATCGCCGGCGCCCGAATCGTCCATGACGGCGCACCGCTCGATATCCGCGCGCGGCGCGGTGTCGTCCTCGCCTGCGGCGGCTTCCCGCACGACACCGCACGGAAGGCGGTGATGTTTCCGCACGCACCGACCGGCCGCGAGCACTGGTCGGCGGCGCCGGAGAGCAACACCGGAGACGGCATCCGCCTCGGCGAGATCGCCGGCGGGCGAACGCGAACCGACCTGTCCGACAACGGCGCCTGGGCCCCGGTGTCGCTGGTACCGCATCGCGACGGTTCGATCGGACGCTTTCCCCATCTGATCGAGCGCGCCAAGCCGGGACTGATCATGGTGCGGGCCGACGGAACGCGCTTCGCGAACGAGGCCGATTCCTATCACGACGTGATGAAAGCGCTGTTTGCCGCCACGCCCGTGGGGCAGCCGGCTGAGGCCTGGGCCATCTGCGATGCGAAATTCCTCAGGCGCTATGGGCTCGGCCGCGTTCGCCCGATCCCGTTCCCGATCACACCCTGGCTGCGCAATGGCTATTTGAAGCGAGGCGCGAGCGTGGAGGCGCTAGCCGGCGTCTGCGGCATCTCCGTTGCAGGATTGCACGCAACGATCGACTACTACAACAGCTTCGCGGCGCGCGGCGAGGATCCTGCCTTCGGCCGCGGCGACACGCCCTATAATCGCGTGCAGGGCGAAATTGCGCATCAGCCAAACCCGTGTGTTGCGCCGATCGAAGCCGGCCCGTTCTACGCCGTGAAGATCGTCGCCGGCAGCCTCGGCACTTTCGCAGGCCTTAACACTGACGAGCACGCCAGGGTGCTCGATGCCGAACACAAGCCGATCGACGGCCTCTATGCCGTCGGCAACGACATGGCGAGCATCATGGCCGGTCGTTACCCCTCCGGCGGCATTACGCTCGGTCCGGCCATGACGTTCGGCTACGTCGCCGCTCACCACGCCAGTGGAATTCCGCTCAAGAACAACAGGTCGGCAGCCGCATGACCGCAAGGAGAGACAACATGCTCTACGAGATCGCAACGCTGACGGTGAAGCTCGGAACAGCGGCAAAGGCCGTGGCAGGAATTGGCGAGTATGTCGGATCATCCGAGGCCAATGGCACGCTGCTCGGCTGCTGGGCCAGCGAGATCAGTGAGCTCAATCAGCTCCTGGTGCTGCGTTCCTTTGCGGATCACGAGACCTGGCGCAGCGAGCGCGAACGGGCGCTGCGTACGTCCAATCCCTTTGGCGCGGGCGACGCCATCACGCAGATGAATTTCGACACCTATGCGCCGTTCCCGTTTCTGCCGCCGGTCGTGCCGGGCAAGTACGGCAGCGTCTACGAAGTCCGGACCTATCGGCTTAAGCATGGCAGTGTCGCGCCGACGATCGCCGCTTGGGAAGCTGCGATACCCGAGCGCGTCAAGCTATCGCCGCTCGCGATCGCCATGTATTCGCTCGACGGGCCGCCGCGCTTCACCCATATCTGGCCGTTCGCGAGCCTCGACGCGCGCGCCGCGGTGCGCGCCGAGTCCGTTGCCAAGGGTATCTGGCCGCCAAAGGGCGGGCCGGACTGGCTGACCGGCGACATGCGCTCGATCGTGGCGCTGCCGACCGCGATCTCGCCGCTGGCCTGAGGCGATCGCCATGAGGCACATTTATTCGCTCGCCTATCTCACTTCAGTGCCGATGGCGCCGTCCGACGCCGTCGTGCTGGCCAACAAGCTCGGTTACCAGGCGATCGGGGTTCGCATCGCGCCCGCGGCGCCGGGCGGCGACTTCTCGCCGCTCGCAACCGACGCTGCGATGCTGCGCGAGACCATCCGCCGGATCGACGACACCGGCGTGCCGGTGTTCGACGTCGAGATCGCGCGGCTGGGTGCGGATTTCAAACCCGATCACTTCGCTTCGTTCCTCGAGACCGCCGGCCGGCTAAAGGCGCGAGCCATTCTGGTCGCCGGTGACGATCCCGACGAAGCGCGCCTGACGGAGTCGTTCGCCGCGTTCTGCCGCGCCGCTGCGCCTTATGACCTGACCGCCGATCTCGAATTCATGCCGTGGACCGCGGTGAAGAATGCAAAGGCCGCGCTGCGTATCGTGAGCAATGCCGGTGAGCCGAACGGCCGGATCCTGGTCGACTCGCTGCACGCCGCACGCTCGGCCACCTCGCTTGAGGACATTGCAAGCCTGCCGCGGCAGCTCCTCAGTTATGCCCAGCTCTGCGACGCGCCGGCCGGCATTCCCGCAACCAACGAGGAACTGATCTACACCGCCCGATGTGCCCGGCTGCTGCCGGGCGACGGCGGCATCGATCTGCGCGGAATCGTGCGCGCATTGCCCGGCGATCTGCCGCTCAGCCTCGAAATCCCGAATGACGAATGGCTGCCGAAACTCGGCGCGGAAGAATGGGGCCGGCGTGCGCTTGCTGCGGCCCGCCGGATCGTTGCCGAGGCAGCGGAAGGAAGAGTGACAACATGACCGGCTTCGATTTCTCATCGCGTGTCGCTGTCATCGCGGGCGGCTGCGGCGGCATCGGCCAGGCGGTTCGCGCCCGGCTGGCTGCTGCCGGCGGAACCGTGGTCGTCTGGGACCTGGCCGACCAGGCCGACGAACGCGTCGATCTCACCAGCGAGGCCGCCGTCGATGGCGCAATGGCGCGCCTGCTCGACCGTTTCGGCCGGATCGACGTGCTGGTCAATGCCGCGGGCATCACCGGCCCCACGGTCAATATCGAGCATTACAGCCTTGCCGATTGGAAACGCGTGCTCGACGTCAACCTCACCAGCACCTTCCTGTGCTGCAAGGCGGCCATCGCGCCGATGCGACGGCAGAATGCCGGACACATCGTCAACCTGGCGTCGATCGCCGGCAAGGAAGGCAATGCCGGCATGACGGGCTACTCCGCGGCGAAGGCCGGCGTGATCGCGCTCACGAAATCGCTCGGCAAGGAGCTTGCGAGCACCAACATTCGCGTCAACGCCATCGCGCCTGCCGTGATCGCCACCGAGCTCGTCAAGCAGATGTCCGAGGACACCTACCGGAACGTGCTGGCCAAGATCCCGCTGGGCCGCGCCGGCCGCCCGGAGGAGGTTGCCGCCATGGTCGCCTGGCTCGCCTCCGACGAGTGCTCGTTCTCGACCGGCGCCGTGTTCGACCTGTCCGGAGGACGAGCAACATATTAGGCGAGAGATCACCGAGATGAGATGTCGCGGCTTCTTTGTTTGTGCGCATCGCCCGATCTCACGCGGACATCACACGGCACCTGACAAAGACTGCTGATGCTGGCTGTTACAGGATTTTTCTTGATCTCCCGGTGCACACGTCGTGCACACGCCGCCTTCTAACCCACTGAAAAGCTTAAACTCTCACTCCAATCCATCATGGGCAAGCTTGAGCTAGTCAGAGCCTACCGCTGACGGTTTGAGACAAGGTGAGGAAAAGCGCGAGGGCTTTGTCGCCTGCGCCCCACGCTGATGAGCTGAACCGCTAGCCTCACCAAGAGTAAACATGCTCCGCAGTCCCGTCTTTAGGTCACGCCGCAGTAATTGCTTTCGACGAAAATATTTCTTTCGATCAAGATCGGCGTATCGACAATCCAATCGAGGAAAACACCAGCGCTATGCCGATAATCTGACGCAGACCGAGCGTTTCGCTCAGGATTGCTGCCCCCAGAACGAGCGCAACAACCGGACTTAGAAAGGCGAGCACCGAGGCACGGCTTCCGTACAACTGGACCCCGCCGATCCAGAGCCAGTACGAAAGCGCGGTCGCAAAGACGATCAAATAACCGAGTCCAGGCAGGCTTTGCGGTCCCCAAACCGAGGGCACGCCTTCGATCACCAAAGCGATCGGCAGCAGAAGAACGCCGGAAATCAGCAGTTGCCAGGTCGTCATTTGCAGCGGTGTGGCAAGGCCGCGCCAACGCTCCATCAACACAATACCGAACGCCATCGAAACAGCGGCTCCGATACCGGCCAGGATTCCGACGGCGTCGAGAGACAATCGGCCGTCCAACAACATCAGCGCGACACCCAGCACGCCGATGGAGGCAAGGATGAACTGGCGCAGGGTTGGGCGACGCCCCAGGACGGGCCAGGCAATGAAGGCGACCAGCAGCGGCTGGCAAGCCGCTAGTGTTGCGGTGATTCCGCCGGGCAGTCGCGCTGCGCTAACGAGCAACAGCGCGAAGAACAACCCGATGTTGGTGATCGCCAGGGTCGTGACTGGCAAGAGAATCTTCACAGACGGAAGGGAACGAACCGCCACGAGCAGAATGAGCCCCGCTGGCAACGCGCGCAGAGCTGAGATCAGGATCGGGTGGTCCGTGGGCAGCGTTCTGCTGAAGACAATATAGGTCGTTCCCCAGAGCATCGGACCGAATGCAGTGGCAACGATCCGGCCGGTCTGGCGGTCAGTCATACCGGTCCCCGCGTTTCACACAATCAAGTCGGGAGGCGGCGTCGTATCCGTTCAGGACCCGCGCGCGAGGGCCGGCGTCCAATCGCCCGGTTCGGGTTTCCGCATTAGGTAGCTTATAACCATATCGACGAGATGGGCCTGCCGCCGCTCGATGTTCTCGGGCGCCCCCAGCTTTCGCTTGAAGAGGATGGATAGCGTGTGCTGGTTCGACAGGTAAAAGTATCCCAGCGCGGACATAGAGATGTACAACTCGACAGGATCGACGCCTTGGCGAAAGATGCCCTGCTGGACCCCGGCTTGCAGAATTTCCCGCAGGTTTTCCGATAGCTTGTCGTACATCGTCCGGATGATCGTTGATTTGACAATGTGCTTGGCGCGATGCAGGTTCTCGGTATTCAGGATCACGATGACGTCAGGCTCTTCGACGAAGACCCGAAAAGTGTTCTCGCACAAGCGGATCATAGCATTGAGTGGATCGAGGCCGTTGACTGACACGTCGCTCTGACGCCTGCGCAAGGTCTCATAGGTCCGCTCAAGAATGCGGATGTAGAGGTCCTCTTTGCTCCGAAAATAGTGGTAGAGCAGATTCTTGCTGATCTTGGCCCGCTCTACGATGGCGTCGACACGGGCGCCATCGAATCCGCGGCGCGCGAACTCGACCTGCGCTGCCGCGAGGATCTTTTCCTGCGTTCGGATCGAATCTCGGATAGCGGGTTTTTCCGCCATCTGCCCTCCACCATTTCAACCGACAATGCGCTCAGCACGGAGCCTTCTGTCTTCCACCGACCAGCGGCGCGCAGCGGTCGACCGCCACGGCAACTGTTTCGTCACCATCACGAAGCCACCAGTCGAACTTGGAAAACAGTTCGATCTCGAACGGCCCGTCGTAACCCATGTCGTCGAGAACCGCTCGGTAAGCCCCAAAGTCGACTACACCATCGCCGACCATGCCTCTGTCATGGTATACATCGCGCGTCGGCACAAGCCAGTCGCCCAGATGGAACGTCAGGATATTTTCCGGCCCTGCCTGGCGCAGTCCCGGCACGAATTCCGGATCCCACCAGCAGTGATAGGTGTCGGCGACGATTCCTGTTCCTTGGCCAAGCCTCCGGCAAATGTCGAGGCACTGAGCAAAGGTGTTCAGACAGGAGCGGTCTGCGGCATACATCGGGTGCAGGGGCTCGATGCCCAGAACCACACCGACCTCCAGCGCATAGGGTAAGAGCTGTTCGAGCGCATCAAGGACCCGCGACCGGGCCGCGGGCAGATCCTTTTCACCGGTCGCAAGGCTCCCGGGAACGACAACCAGGGCCGTTGCCCCGATCTCGGCGGCCGCATCGAGACGCCTGCGGTTCTCCGCGACGGCGGCATCAAAGCCGGCGCGATCCGCAATATTGACCCAGGCGCTGGTGCAAAGGCTTGGCACGAACAGACCGGCATCGCGGATCAGCCTTGCGCCCTGACGAACGCCACAGGCATCCAGGTATTCCATCCACACACCGATGCCGGCGACGCCCTGTCGGGCGTAGCCGTTCACGGCTTGCTCGAGGGTCCAGTCCCGTGTCGTGATCTGATTGATCGCGAAACGACGCAAATCAGCCATCATGCCATCTCCGTCTGCAAGTTGCGCAGGTCGGCGGTTGCCTTTTTGTCAATGCGACCGTCCTTGATCACGACGCGGTAGTATTCGCTGGCGAATTCCGGTGTGATCTTGCCATCGAGCGCGTCGTCCAGCACCGCTTCCAGTGGACGCTTCATCGGGTTGCCATAGCCGCCGCCGCCCGCCTGCTCATGACGGATGACATCGCCACGCGAAACGTTACGCGTCACTTTGCTATCCAGCAGCTCGAACCTACTGCCGTCGACGCTGAGCAAGTTGCGCGAAGCCGCTCCCTCGTTGCCGCCGAAAAGCCCGTAGGGACGATGGTGGTAGCGGTCGGAGCGCAGCTGCATAACCGCGTCTTCGGCCAGAAGGCGGTACTGCCGGACCACACCGAGCCCGCCGCGACGCTCGCCGGCGCCGCAGGAGTCGACGCGCAGGGCATACTCCTCGATCCGGATGGGATAGGTCGATTCCATCAGCTCGACCGGCATGTTCGACATGTTCTGCGAGGGATTGGTGATCGCGTCGATGCCGTCCTTGGTGGCGCGTGCTCCCAGCGCGCCATTGATCATGTCCACCATTACGAACGGCAGCCGCGTCACCTTGTCATAGCCGCCAAGGCAGACGACCGAGTTTCCACCCTCGCCGGCCGCCGCAACGCGTTCGGGAACGATCTGAGCCAGGGCGCCCAGCACCGCATCGACGACACGATAGCCGGTCAACGCGCGCGCCGCGACAGGCGCCGGGAAGTGTGGGTTCAACAGCGTACCGAGCGGCGCCGACACGTCGATCGCACGGTAGACGCCGGAGTTGTTCGGCACCTCGGCGTCGAGAACGCAGCGGATCGCCAGATAGCTCGCGGACTTCACGAACGACAGCGTCGAGTTGATCGCCCCCTTCACCTGAGGCGAACTGCCGCTAAAGTCGACATCGAGGTGGTCGCCCTTCACCGTAATCGCCACCTTGATCGGGATCGGCGCCTCGTCGAAGCCGTCACCGTCGATGTAGTCGGTGAACTCGTAGCGTCCGTCTGGCCAGTTTGCGATTTCGTTCCGGGTCAGACGCTCGCCATAGTCCAGGAAATCTCCCAGGAAGCGGTTGAACGCAGGTGCGCCATATTTGTCGACGATGCGCAACAATTCCCGCTCGCCCATGGCGCAGGTTGCGAGTTGCGCCTCGAGATCGCCGATCACCAGATCCGGCAGGCGAACATTCCGCCCGATGATCTCGAAAACGATCTCGTTGCGCACGCCACGATCATAAAGCTTGAGCGGCGGAAGACGCAGGCCTTCCTGGAAGATTTCCGTCGAGTCGCTCGCATTGGAGCCGGGCACGCGGCCGCCGACGTCGCAGTGGTGGCAGATCACCACCGAAAAGCCGATCTGCTCGTCGCCATGGAAGATCGGCTTGAACATGAAGATGTCCGGCAGATGCATGCCGCCCTCGTACGGATCGTTGAAAATGATCACATCGCCGGGGTGCAGATCGCCGCCGAAGCGCTTCAGCAGCGCATCCATGGCATCCGGAACTGCGCCGAGATGCAGCGCCACGGTCTTCGCCTGCGCGAGGATACGACCCTTGGCATCGCACATCGTGGTCGAGTAATCGAGAACGTCGCGGACGATGGGCGAACGGGCCGTTCGCATCACCGTGTAGGCCATGTCATCGACAATGGATTCGACGGCGCTTTTCAGAACGGCGAAGGTGATCGGATCGTGAGCGGAAATCTCGGCCATGGCTTCGTTCCTCAGGACAGGCAAATATGGAGGTTCAGGAAGTCGTCACGCTCGACGCTCGCCATGGGCGGCACGACGACGGTGCTGTCGTTGGCTTCCAGAATGACCGGACCGGTCAGCTGGCGCGGCGAACGGGTGCGGTCGTAGATCGGCGTATCGATCCAGCCCTCGGCCTTGCCGAAGTAAACCTTGCGGCGCGCAACGGGCCCTGCCTCTTCAGATCCGGCCGCCGACAGTTGGCGAAAGTCCAGGCGGCCCTGGCGCAGGCCCCGGCCAGTCATCCGGAGGCTGACGACTTCGACGGCATCCGAGGAGACATAGCTGTAGATCGAGCGATAGGTCTCAAGGAACGCGGTTCGCACCGCCTCGGGATCGAAGGGCTCCGCGAACGGAATGGCCAGCGACATTTCTTGCCCCCGGAACCGCATGTTGGCCTCGGGCAGGAGCTCCATCGCCTTCTCGGGGATGCCTTCCTCGCGCAGGTTGGCAACGGCCTGCCGGCGCAACTCGTCGGTCACGGCCGCGAGATTGTCGAGATCGACCGTCTCCACGACGCCGCCGATCGGAGCCGTGAAGTAGCGTTCGACGTCTCCCGACAGCATGCCCATTGCCGTGAACACCCCCGGGGTCGCAGGGATCAGCAGGCTGGTCATCGACAGGAGCGAGGCGATGGCGGCGGCATGGACGGGGCCGGAGCCTCCGATGGCCACCAGTGTAAAGTCACGCGGGTCGACGCCCCGCTCCACGGTCACCGCACGAATGGCGCGCGCCATGTTCGCGTTGACCACTTCGCGCACGCCATAGGCCGCCTCGCTGGTGCTGAGGCCAAGCTGGCTGCCGATCTGGTCGACGATGGCTGCCTCGGCGGCCGCCTTCGACAACCGCCTCGCACCACCTGCGAGCTCTTCCGGCAGATAGCCCAACACCAGGTTGGAATCGGTCACGGTGGCCTTGTCGCCACCGAGGCCGTAGCAGGCCGGACCGGGATCGGCGCCGGCGGAAACGGGTCCTACCCGGATCAGGCCCGCACTGTCGAGCGCCGCGATCGATCCAGCACCGCTGCCGACTTCGGCAACGTCGACGGTCGGAACGCTCATCATGTACCCACCGGCCTTGATGAAGCGACTGGGCGTCGAAATTCCCGCCCGGAATTCATACTCGCTGACCCGGCTCAATTCGCCCTCACGCACCAGCGACGCTGAAGCCGTGGTGCCTCCCATATCGAAGATGACGAGGTTTTTCTGGGCCAGCGCTTCGCCCAGACGCGCCCCGCCGACGGCTCCCGCGGCGCGCCCCGAGGAAATGAAGAACACCGGCTTCGCACAGGCCGTCTCGGCCGAGGCGAGCGCGCCGTTCGAGTTGCTAACCAATAGCGGCGCTTCGATGCCGAGGCTCTTGATGCCATCTTGCAAGCGCTTGAGATAGGCGGCCAGAACGGGGCCGACATAGGCATTCACGACCGTCGTGCTCGTTCGCTCATACTCCTTCGCTTCCGGCAGCACCGAGACCGACGTCGTGATCTGAACTGCGGGAAAGCGCTTGCCGATCAGCGCCTCAGCGCGCTGCTCATGGGCGGGGTTGCGATAGCTGTTCAGCAGGCAGATCGCGATGGATTCGACGCCCGCCTCGACAAGCGTGGCGGCCGCGGCAATGACGCCGGCCTCGTCGAGCGGCTCAATGACGCTGCCGTCGGCAGCGATTCGCTCCTTGACCTCGAGGCGGTAGCGGCGCGGGATGAGCGGCAGCGGCTTGTCCCACTGCAGATCGAACATGTTGGGCGTGCGCAGCCGCCCGATCTCCAGCACATCGCGGAAGCCGGCGGTCGTGATCAGGCCGGCTCTGGCGCCCACCTTCTGAAGCAGCGTGTTCGATCCGACGGTCGTGCCGTGCACGATCTCGCTGATGTCGCTGGCGGATATCCGTGCGCCCGACACGAGATGCGAGATGCCGGTGATGACGGCCTCCTCGGGTGCGCTGGGTGTCGATGGAACCTTGGCGTGATGCAGGCGGCCATCGCCCTCGATCATCACTAGATCTGTGAACGTCCCCCCAATGTCGACACCGATCCGAGCGGTCCTGGTCGCCGAAATCGCCATGCAAGCCATCCTTGTTGAACTAATTGGTTAGTTCTGTATCATGGCGCGCACAGAGCCGGCAACGTAATTTTTTTAGCAATATATGCCTGAAATTCAGACTTTTCGATCTAGACTCTTGCTTGTTATATAACTAATAGTACAATTCGCCATTGAAATAATAAGGGCGGATGGCCAACCCAGCCCACTTCTGGAGAGGACAAATGAGAAATATGCGACTTCTGTCATCGGCCGCGTTTGCGATGCTTTTGGCCTTTGTCGGGCCCGTCCTTGCAAACGAGAAGCTGACGGTGCGGCTAGACTTCTCGCCCTGGGGAAGTCACGCCGCGATGCACCTCGCGCAACAAAAAGGCTGGTTCAAAGAAGCTGGACTTGATGTCGATGTTCAGGACGGCCGGGGCTCCGCTAACACCCTGCAGCTCGTGAACGCGGGCCAGGCAGATGTCGGACAAATTCAGCTCGGCCTCGTGCCCGCGGCCCGCCACGGCGGCGCCAAGGTCAGGGCGATCGCGGGGTTCGACAGGCGCACCGACCTGTGTGTGCTCGTCGACAAGGACGCGCCGATCCAGAAGATCGAAGACCTCAAGGGCAAGAAGCTTGTCGTTTTCGCCGCCAGCCCATGGGCGCCCTATATCGACACGTTCCTCGCCGCCGGAGGGCTCGACCGCAACAACACGACGATCGAATTCGTCGATGCCGCGGCGCTGTGGGGCACCTACACGTCGCGACGCGCCGACGGGCTGATGTCGACGGTCGCTTCAGCCCTGCCGCTAGCGCAGGCTGCCAGACCGTCAAAATGCCTGACCGCCGACATGGCGGACCTCTATTTCCCGAGTTACGGGCTGATCGCCTCCGACGCGACGCTTCAGAAGCGCGGCGACACACTGAAGAAGCTGATCGCAGTCGAACAGCGCGCATGGGCCGAGATCGCCAAGAACCTCGATCTGGGCGTCAAGGCCATGCTCGCCGAGCGTCCCGACGCGATGCTCAACCCCGACGTCCTGCGCGAGCAGATCAAGCTGACCATCGAATACTTCAATACCCCGGCCACCGAGGGAAAGCCGATTGGCTGGCAAGCGACCGAGGACTGGGACGCCGCGCTGAAGGGCATGGAGCGCGCCGGCGTCGTGCCCGCGGGCTGGAAGGCCAGCGACTATTTCACCAACGATCTGGTCCCGCGCTAACGAGGTCGCCATGAACATGATAGCCAATCGGATCGCCGATACCTATCTGCAGGTCAGAGGCGCGGGGAAAACCTACCCCTCCAAGCATGGCTCGGTCGTCGCGCTCAGCGACATCAACTTGGATGTGCGCCTCGGCCAGTTCAACAGCATCGTCGGTCCGAGCGGCTGCGGCAAGAGCACTTTGCTCAAGTGTATCGCTGGATTGGAGAACATCACTTCCGGCAACATCACCGTGTCGGGCAAGCCCCTGATCGGTCCGCCGGACCGTATGGGCGTGGTGTTCCAGCGTGACGTGCTGCTGGACTGGCGCACCATTCTGGACAACGTGCTGCTGCAGGCCGAATTTCTCGGCCACCCGCGCGAGCAGTACCGCGACCGCGCCATGCAGCTCCTGGAACGCTTTGGCCTCAAAGGCTACGAGAAACGGCATCCGTGGGAGCTGTCGGGCGGCATGCGCCAGCGCGCCTCGATCTGCCGCGCCCTGCTGTGCGATCCCGACCTGCTACTCATGGACGAGCCCTTCGGCGCGCTGGACGCGATGACCCGCGACGATCTCAATGTCGAGCTCGCGCGGATCTGGCAGGGCACCAACAAGACCGTGATTTTCATCACGCATTCCATCTCGGAGGCCGTGTTTCTCGCCGACCGGGTGGTGATGATGTCCCGCGGACCGGGCCGCATCGTCGACATGTTCGATGTCGATCTGCCCCGCCCCCGCCCGCTCTCCGTGCGCGAGACCGATGCATTCGGTGTCTATGCCCAGCGTATCCGCCACCACTTCGCCGAACTGGGAGTGCTCCACGAATGACCAACGGTTTCATCGCGAAGTTCATGCGCGACAGTCGATCACTGGACATCGTCCTCGTCCTGATCGGCTCGATCCTGCTCTGGGAGGTGGTCGTGCGGATCTTCAATCCGCCCGCCATCATCCTGCCCGCGCCCTCGGCGATCTGGGCGGCGTTCTTGCAAAGTCCATGGATATTCGTCCGTAATATGCTCTACACCCTATCGACGACGGCCATCGCCTTCGCGATCTCCGTCGGACTGGGCGTGATCCTCGCCGTCGGCATCGTCCAGTCGCGGTTTCTCGAGCGCACGGTCTACACGCTGCTGATCGCCGTGAACTCGGTGCCTAAGGTGGCGCTGGCACCACTGTTCGTCATCTGGCTGGGTACCGGCGCCTCCTCGCAATTGGCCGTTGCGGTGATGCTGGCGATCTTTCCGATCGTCATCAATACCGTGCTGGGCTTGCGCTCGGTCGACCCAGACATGCTGAATCTCGCCAAAGCAACCCGGGCCTCAAAGTTCGACATCATTTACAAGATCCGAATACCCAACGCGCTGCCCTCGTTGTTCTCGGGCATGAAAGTCGGGATTTCGTTCGCACTGGTCGGGGCGATCGTGGGCGAGTTCGTGGCCGGTGGCCGAGGCCTGGGATTCCTGGTGCTGACGGCCCAGGGCCAGTTCGACACGACGCGCGTCTTCGTCTCCCTCGTGCTGCTCGGCGTCATGGGCACCATCCTGTTCTACGCCGTCGACGTCATGGAACGCATCGCTCTGCCTTGGCATACGTCGCAGCGCCAGCCGACAACTTGATCACGGAACGGACGGGACGCATGCGTCCCTCCCTCGTACACGCCATCGAAAGCGATCCACGATGTCCTCTCCCAATCTGCTGACCGCTGGAGGGTTGGCCACACCGTTCAAGTCGATTGCCGTCGAAGAAGCGCTTGGTATTCTCAATGTCCACTTCGGTGTCGCCGGCACGCTCGATCGTTTGGCAACCGAAAAGGACGACACCTTCCGTCTGGCAACGCCCGCGGGAGAGCGTTTCATCGTAAAGTTCTCGAACCCGGATGAGGACCCGAATGAGTTGGCGCTTCAATCGGATCTACTCGATCACCTGGCAAGACACGACGGCGGCCTTCCGACGCCCCGCGTGGTGCGTGATCGCGATGGTGTGACCTTCTTCACGCACATCGATCGCCATGGCCAGCCACGTCTGGTGCACATGCTGACGTATCTGGAGGGCACGCCGCTCGACCGCGTCGACATAACGGCTGCTGATCGCGCTTTGGTCGGCGCGGTGCTTGCGAAGCTGCGTCTGGCGATGGCCGACTTCAGTCATCCACACGACGGGCGCGAGATTGCCTGGGACGTCCAGCATCTGCCGAAGCTCGCCTATCTTCTAGGTGGCATTCGCGATCCCGAGCAGCGGAGGATGCTGGAACGCGGCCTCCAGCGCTTTCACGAGATCGAGGGCCTACTCAAGCAGTGCCGCCGTCAGGTCCTACATAACGATTTCAGCCGCTCGAACATCGTCGCCGATCGCGCCAACGCCAATTTCGTTACGGGCGTGATCGATTTCGGCGATGCCGTGCGAACCTATATCGCCGTTGACGTCTCGACCGCGTTGCTGAACCAGCTCGATGCTGGCGGCGACGACACAATGTTCGATGCGGGCCGCGACCTTCTGACGGGCTATCTGTCTGTCGCCGGCCTGACGAGCACGGAACTGGAAGTGCTGCCTCACCTCGTCATGGCCCGCGTGATCGCGCGCGCGCTGATCACCACCTGGCGCGCCGAACAATTTCCCGACAACGCCCGCTACATCATGCGCAACACCCACCGGGGTTGGAAGCAGCTGCACTACTTCCTCGAGCGGTCGCGCGACCACATCAGCGAGACATTCGCTGGGGCACCCGAAAAGGTCCGCCTGGAAAGCATCTGAAAGGAAGCACGATCATGAACGCGCCCACCAAGCCCAAGGTCAATGTCGGGATGGTCAACGGCTTCGACCCCAACAACATGGACGGTCTTGACGCCGCGCTTCAGGACAAGATCCGCAAGCGCCGCGAGCTGCTGGGACCGGCCTACCGGCTGATGTACGCCGAGCCCGTCCAGATCAGCCGCGGCCTCGGCACGAAGATGTGGGACGCGCAGGGCAACGAATACCTCGACGCTTACAACAACGTCGTCTCGGTCGGCCACTGCAACCCGCGCGTCGTCGAAGCGGTCCATCGTCAGATGCAGACGCTCTGCACCCACACGCGCTACGTCCAGGATGGTATCCTCGAGTTTGCCGCCGAGATCATTCCGACGTTCGGCGCGCCGATCGAACACATCATGTTCACCTGCACCGGCTCGGAGGCCAACGATCTGGCGCTGCGCATCGCCATGCACCAGACCGGCCGCAAGGGCATCATCATCACGTCCGAGGCCTACACGGGGAATTCGTTCCTGACAGCAGGGCTGTCCCCGTCGCTTGGCAAAAACTCCCCGTTGGGGACCTGGGTCCGCAGGATCCCCGCGCCGGATTCCTACCGCGCGCCCCCGGCACAGATCGCCGAGCTTCTCGTTCGCCAAGTCGCCCACGAGATCGCGGAGCTTGAACGACGGGGTGAAGGGATCGCCGCCTTCATCGCGGACTCGCTGTTCTCATCCGACGGCATCTACGCCAACCCCGCAAATATCCTGCAGCCGATCACCGAGCTCGTGCACAAAGCCGGTGGCGTTGTTATCGCCGACGAAGTCCAGGCTGGCTTCGGACGGTCGGGCGACCGGCTGTGGGGTTTCCAGCGCCATGGTCAGACACCGGATATCGTCACCATGGGCAAGCCGATGGGCAACGGCTTTCCTGTCGCGGCCGTGGCTGTCCGAAGAGAGGTCATCGAGCGCTTCGGCAACGAAATGCGCTATTTCAACACCTTCGGCGGCAACACCGCGGCGATCGCCGCTGCAAAGGCGACATTCGACGTCATCCGCGACGATGGCCTGCAGCGAAACGCCGCCCACATCGGCGCGCTGATCCAGAACGGCCTACGCGAGATCGCCGCCGGCGATGACCGGATCGGTGACGTCCGCGGCGCCGGGCTCTACATCGCGGTCGAATTTGTGAAGAACAAGGCCACGAAGGAGCCCGATGCGACGACCGCGCTCGCCGTGGTCGACGGGCTCCGCAAACGCCGCGTTCTGATCTCGGCAACCGGCTATCACGCGAACTGCCTGAAAATTCGCCCTCCCCTCGTCTTTTCGGAGAGCGATGTCGATCGCTTGTTGACCCAAACGCGCGCTGTGTTGAGTAGCATCTGACCAATTCTCGCGGAACGGCACAATCGAGCTGCTAGCAGACCCCCCGACATCATTCTTTCTCTGTGATCGGCAGAACACTTCGGCGTAAACCGAACACTGACCGCTGCCCGCGAAGAGCACGACTAGGCCTCAAGTCGTACTTCGGCGCCCATCCTCGCGGCCTGACTCTCCAACGCGTCGAAATTTGCGTGGGTCTCACATCACGCAGAGAGCGACGATCCGCACCTGCTCTCGATAGATTTTTCTTGATCTCCCGGTACACACGTCGTGCACACGCCACCTTCTAATCGATTGAAAAACTTGAACTCTCGATCCAATTCACCATGGGCACCGCAGAAAATTTCCACCTTAAGTCACTCATATCATTTATCTATTTTGTCTTCACTCGATCCTTTATGTGATTGGACCGACTGAGGAGTTTTTGTTCGACCAAGCTTTCCCAGATTGCTTTTTCTAGGATCAAATAGGGCCGGATTGGAAGCGAAATCGCGCTTTCGGATTTTCGGTGCACAAGTCGTGAACACGAGGGCGCGTGTGCACACGCCTCCCGCACAATGTGCATCAGTCCCGAACGCTCGAGATACGGGTTGCGCGCGGCGGACGAGCTCCGCGCTGCCGTAACAATCGACTTTACGGAGCTGTCGCGCGGTCTGAGCGTTTTTGGGCACATCCGCGGAGTGGCAGCCCGCGTCCTCAATCCGCAACATGCCGCGTCCGCCGCGACGCATCGGCTGCCCCGACGCTTGGCCCGCAGAGCGACGCAGGATCGCGCCTCGCTCTACATAAGCCTAAACCACCTTGATCCGGTACGGATTGCGCGCGGGATCGAGCCAGTTCTCGTACTTGCGGACCGGAGCGCGTTGTCACGGCAGACTCGGGATAGAGACGCCGAGGGACCAAAGCGCATGGCACTCGGGGTCCGATATCGTTCAAATAGCGCGTGAACACCGCGCCGATCGAGCCAGAGGGCCCATCAGACGCGGACCGCCGGCCATAACGGCACCAACGAATAGCCGACGCCGCGCACCGTTGCGATCGGCGCGGCCGCGCCGTCGTATTGCATCTTGCGGCGCAGCCGCACGATCAGATTGTCGACCGTGTGCTCGCTAATCTCGCGAGGGTCGCGGTTGGAGATGACGTCGAGCAGAAAATCGCGGCTCAACGGCTGGGTCATATGGGACGCGAGGGCGGCGAGGATGTTGAACTCCCCCGAGGTCAGCTTGACCATGCTTCCGTCCGGACGGAACAATTCGCGCCGGACCGGATCGAGGATCCAGCCGTCAAAGGTGATGATCGATTCTTTCGTGCGCCGCAGGACACTGCGGATGCGAGCCAGTAGCGTGCGCAGGTTGATGGGCTTCGAGACGTAGTCGTCGCCGCCGGCATCGAGCCCTGAAAGCACGTCGTCATCTGAGTCGCGGCTGGTGACGAAGATGAGGCCGCATTGCTCGCCGAGCCGCAATTCTCGCGCCAGCGTGATGCCGTCGGCGTCCGGCAGATTGATGTCGAGCAGGACGATGTCGGGCCTGAGTTTAGCTAGGCCGGCGCGCAGTTCGGCACCGGTCGCCACGCCGTGAGCGACCATGCCCTCCTCCTTCAGGAACGAGGTCAGCATCAGCCGGATCTCCGGCGCGTCTTCAACCACGAGCACTGTCGACATTGGCTTCCTCGAATGCACCGCCGACCGCTGTGGATGCCGGCGCGCCTCGTCCGGCGCCTGGCCCGTTCAGCACGAGGCCGATCTGCCTGCGGAGCGCATCGACGGCTTGATCCCGATCCCGAAGTCCGGCCACGACGGTCCTTGCGGCGATCAGCGCATCATCGGCGCTCGCGGCAAGTTGAGGCATGCGCAGATTGGCCGCGCTTCCCTTGATGCGATGGGCGATGCTCGCCAATTCCTTCGGCGTCAGGTCGTCCCGCGCCAGCGCACGGTCCAGCTCCAGCAGGCTGCCGGCAAACAACTCCTGAAATTCGTCGATGCGATCACGCCCGAAGACCTCCTCAAGCGTGAACAAATCGTCCGGCGGCTGCGGAGCGAGGAAAGCCTCGACCTTCCACACGACCTCGTCCGGAGACAGCGGCGCGGCAAGCACGAGGTCCGCACCTTCCTCCAACAGCCCCGCGCCTTCGCCCGGGATGGCAGCAGCGATGATGAAGACGCGCCGGCCTCCGTCCGAGGCACGCGCGCGCAGCGCCCGTAGAAAGCCGGCCGGTGGAGCGACCGCGACGATCGCCGCGAATTCGCGGACCGCAAGCATGGCGCCGGCCGCCTCGAACGAGCCAGCCGGAAAGACGCGAAACCCGAGATCCCGCAGCGGGCCATGCGTTGCCTTGCGGGCATCGCCCACCACCAGGACATCACCGCCGACGGTCAGGACAACGCCGGGGCCGGCGGCAGGCCATTGCCGGATCTGCAGCGCAGCCTCCACCGCACGATGCAGGGCCGCGACATCGATCGGTTTCGCAAGGTGTCCGTCCATGCCGGCAGAGCGACAGGCATCGACGTCTTCCGACATGACGTTTGCGGTCAGGGCAACGATCGGGACGCCGCTCAGCGGCAGCGGCAGCGCACGGATTCGCCGCGTGGCCTCCAGCCCGTCCACATCCGGCATCTGCACGTCCATGAGGACGGCATCAAAGCGCGCACTCCGGACCAGTTCGACCGCCTGCTCGCCCGTCCTCACGAGCGCAATCCGGTGACCTGCCCTCTCCAGAATCCCGCGAGCGACCTCCGCATTGATGTGCAGGTCCTCGACCAGCAGCAGGTTCAATGGCCTGGCGGGCGGGGTCGGCGCGTCGATCACCTCGCGCGCAGCCGAGCCATCGTCCGCAGGCAGCGGCAATGAGAAGCGAAAGCGGCTGCCCTGCCTCGGCATACTCTCGACCTCGATCTCGCCCTTCATGCCTTCCACAAGCCGCTTGCAGATCGCAAGTCCGAGGCCGGTGCCGCCAAAACGCCGGCGAATCGAGGCGTCGCCCTGTTCGAACGACTGGAACAGATTTGCCTGCTGCTCGGGCGTGATGCCGATCCCCGTATCCGAAACACAAAAGACGACCCGTGCTTCGTCGTTGAGCGCGGATGTCGTCACCTCGACCCTGACGCCACCCCGACTCGTGAACTTCAGGGCATTGCCGATCAGGTTGAACAGAATCTGCCGCACCCGCGACTGATCGCCGAGCACCCATCGCGGCACCGCCGGCGAAAGCACGAGTTCCAGCGTCAGTCCCTTCTCGTGCGCACGCGGCGTCATCAGGTTGACGATCTCGCGCAGACTTTGCCTGATGTCGAACGGCGCGCGTTCGTAGATCTCGGCCTGCCGTTCGAGCTTGGAGATGTCGAGAATGTCGTCGAGGATCTTGAGGAGCCCCTCCGCCGACGACCTGATGGTCGAAACACGCCTGCGCTGGGTGAGCGGCAATGGATCGTCCAGCGCCAGTTGCGCCATGCCGAGGATTCCATTCATGGGCGTACGGATCTCGTGGCTCATGACCGCGAGGAAGTCGGCCTTGACGCTTGCGGCCGCCTCCGCCGCGTCCTTGGCCTCGCGCAAATCGAGATTGGTCTGCCGTTCGCGGGCAATGCGCAGATATTCCTCGCGCCGCAGTCGATTGAACTGCGTGCGGGACACGGCACCGACGACATAGCCGACCAGCACGACCAAAACGATGATCGTCAGATCGAGCGGACTCTCCGGGTCCGGCCTCAGCATCGCCCAGAACAACAGGCTGACGGTGGGCGCATAGGCGCTCGTCAACGCAACCCAGCGAAACCGCCCGGGAAGGCACAGGTTGAGCGCGATGGCGATCAGCGGCAGCAACAGTCCGCCGTGGCGGGTCAGGCTCGGATGGTTGAAGATCAGCGCATTGAGCGTGAAGAACGCAACCTGGTGCACATGGGTGATCGCGACGATGCGGGCATATCGTGTCGTCCGCAGCACGGCCAGCACGGCGGCCGCCGCCGCGAGCGCGATCAGCAGCCGAACCTCGACGAAGAACGCCAGCCGCGGGCCGGCCAGCATCAGGAAGTCCAGCGGCAAGAATGACAGGCTCGCGGCCGTATCGGCGAGGATGCACAACAGGGCCATCGCGCGCGCCGACTGCCAGATGCTCGCGGAGAACGCCTCCTCCGTCTTGCCGTCGCGAAATTCGCCGCTCGTCCCAATCAGCCCGTGAAGGTCGAATTCTACCGCCGACATTCCGGCCGATCTCCTCGCTCGCATCTGCGCTTCATTTGCAGAAGTGCCGCGCTCTCGTCCAGAGCCAATGTCGGCGCAATCGACGGCCTTGGCCTCCGATCTCAAACATCAATGCGCATTGATGGTCGATTTTATTCTGTTCGCCTACGAGAGCCGCCTCAGTCGATCCGCGTGCAATTGATCGTGCCTCACGCGCAACACACCCCACCAGACTTCACCCCTGATTCCGGAGGCCAGACATGACCGTTGCAAGCAGGTCAGCTCGAGCACGGTTGGCCGCCCGGCCTCCAGCCGGAAACGAAATGGGCTGGCTCTTGGCTGTAGCCGCCGCATTTCTCGTCGTTCACATCGTCGCCTTGACGATCTGGCAGCGCGCCTCCGCGGACCGGGCAGCCCCAGGACAGTTGGCCATATCGGAGTTGTGCGACTAGCAGCATCAACCCGCGTTGATGGTGGACTCGTTCCCCTTCGCCTAACACGGCTGACAGGCGATCCCAGACACGCGAGACGTCGAGTCGCAAGGATTTTGCGGCCCCACCCATGGGCCGCGCGTCCCGATCAGTGCGGGTGCCCGCGCCGAGACAAGTCTTCGGCCGGGATCCGAACAGGTGGGACGGGGAATGATCTCTTTTAGCTTCGATATGATTGCGCGCCGCGTCCGGTTTCGGTTCGGACACACAAGCTTCGCCGCGCTGCTGGCGGTCTTTGCACTCTTCGCCATCCACGGCACCGCCCACGCCCAGCGAACAGTGCCAAACGCCACGGTCGGAACGCCCTATTCCCAGTCGGTCACCGTCTACACGGACACGGTGTCGTGTAGTCCCCAGAACTGGGCCTTCCAAAATTATCCCGGAATCACTTTTACGAATACCGTCGGTCCCCTCGGTTCGAAGACATGCACCTTCTCGCTGGACGGTACCCCGACCGCGGCGGGGACATTCACCGGCTCTTATTCTTTCCTGACCGGATCGGCTAACCACCCCTCCGACTCGACCGGCCCCCCGCTTTTCTCACTCTCTTATCAGCTCACGATCGACAAAGCGTCGCCCACGGCGTCCGTCACACCATCATCGTCGTCGGTGGCGTATGCTAGCTCGCTTACACTGACGGCGACCCTGAGCAGCAGCTACTCGCCGACCGGAACGATCACCTTCTATGACAACGGCACCTCGATCGGCACGACTGCCGTGTCGGGAACGACCGCGAGCGTGACGGTAAGCTCCCTCTCCGTCGGCTCGCATGCGATCACGGCGAGCTATAACGGCGATTCCAACAACAATAGCGCGTCCGGCGCGACAACCGTGACGGTGACACAGGCCACCCCCTCGATCGCAGTCAACGCCTCCTCCACGCCCGCCAGTAACGGCGCGGCGGTCGCGCTGGTTGCAACAGTGACCGGCGCAAGTTCTCCGACCGGGACCGTGACCTTCTTCGAGGGCTCGACGCAGCTCGGCAGCGCCACGCTTTCGGGCACGACCGCCATCCTGATGCTGTCCTCGTTTCCGCTGGGCTCGCACACGTTCTCTGCGACCTACAACGGCGACACCAACAATGTGTCCGTGACTTCGACCACAGCCGCGCTGTCGGTCGCCAGGGCTGCAACGGCGATCGCGCTCTCGAGCTCGACGACGTCGCTGGCCGCGGCGCAATCGGTGAGCTTGACCGCGACGCTGTCGGGCGCGATTTCGCCGACCGGCACCGTCACCTTCAAGGACGGCGCCACCGTTCTCGGCACCGCCGCGGTGTCGGGCGCGATCGCGACGCTCGCGACCCCGGCGCTGGCGGTGGGCACGCATTCGATCACCGCCATCTATGCCGGCGACGGCAACAATGCCGGCGCAACGTCGAGCGCGATCACCCTGACGGTCGGGCGGTCGGATCCCACCAGCAACTCCGCCGTACGCGGGATGATCGGCTCGCAAGTGTCGAGCGCGATCCTGTTCGGCCAGACCCAGATCGCCAACGTCTTCAGCCGCTTCGAGGCCTTGCACGACGAGGACGATGGCGACGCAGCCAGCTCCACTGGCGGCCGTCAGACGGCGCAGGGCGGCACGGCTGGCGGCAACACTGCATCGGCAGGCCGCATCGGCGACGACAGCCGAACCGCGAGCCTGATCAACAGCCAGTCCGGCGCATCGCCTGCCCTCGGCTACGCCAGTGACCCGCCGATCCGGACCGGCCTCGCCGCGCAAAGCGATGCCGGCGGCGCCGTCAGCCAGCTTGCCGCGATGCTGCCGCAGGCGGTCGAGTCCCTCAACAAGTCCAATCTGCTGCCGTTTCACGTCTGGGCCTCCGGCACGGTCGGCTTCGGCCGGCTGCGCAGCGACGACAGCTTCGACAACCGCTTCACCTCTTCGGGCCTCACGCTCGGCTTCGACCGGCGGATCGTCGACGGACTGAAGGTCGGTGCCGCGGTTGGGCTCGGTTTCGAGCATTCAGACATCGGGACCGACGGCTCGCGGATCGATGCACGCAACTACGATGCGGCGGTCTATGCGAGCTGGCGCTTCCTGCCCCACACCTATCTCGACGTCGCCGGCGGCTACGGCTCACTGCGCTTCGACAACAAGCGTTGGTCGAACGACGGCAATGTCATGCTCACGGGCGTACGCACCGGGCGCGACGTCTTCGGCACGGTAGGCGTAACCAACGTGTCCAAATGGGACAGTTGGAAGATCTCGTCCTATGGCCGTCTCGATATCGTCAGGGCCGCACTCGACGGCTATGGCGAGACGGGCTCGAGCATTTGGGCCCTGAGCTATGACAGGATGAACACTACCAGCGTCGCCAGCGTGATCGGCGGCCGCCTCGCCTACCCGATGCTGCAGAGCTGGGGCGTCCTGACGCCGATCGCCCGCGCGGAATGGCGGCATGCCTTCGACGGCGGGTATGTGCAGAGCCTGAACTACGTCGACCTTGTCGGCCTGGCCTCGGGCTACACGCTCAGCGGGACCTCGACGGCCCGCGACACCCTGACCGGGGGTCTTGCGCTGCGCGCGGATGTCGGCAGCGCGCTCAGCCTCGATCTGGAATATCTGCTGACGAGCTCCGTCAGCGGAATCGAGAGCCAGAGGGTGCGCGGTGCGATGAAGTACGGCTTCTGATGCCACCGAGCAGCCGGAGCCGAAGCGTGGTCCGGCCGTCGCTGCTGCGCACGGCGATTGTGGGAGCGGACCCGCCCGACCCCCACCATCAACGCGCGTTGATGGTGGATTCTACCCCCTTCGCCTACCAGACCTGACAGTCGATCCCGGACACGCAAGACGTCGAGTCGCATGGATTTGCGGCCCCACCAGCGGGCCGTGCGTCCCGATCAGTGCGGGTGCCCGCGCCGAGACCAGTCTTCGGCCGGGATCCGAACTTGTGGGGCGGGATATGATCTCTTTTTGCTTCGATATGACTGCGCGCTGCGACCGGCGAAAGTTTCTGCTGAACTGGTTCGCCGTCCTGCTGGCGATTTTCTCGTTCTTCGCCGCGCATGGCACCGCCCGCGCCGCCCGAATCTTGCCGAACGGCACGGTCGGGACGGCATACTCTCAGACCATCACCGTCTATACGGACGCTGTATCGTGTCTCACCCAGCAGCTTAACTTCGTTACCCCTGGCCTCACCCCCGCAGGAAGCGACACCGCCAAAACGTGCGCCTTCACGCTGACCGGGACTCCAACCGCAGCGGGCACCTACACCAACATGTATTCCTGGGTAGATGGAACGGACACCTTTCCCGCCGACGCGGGTCCTGGCGGCTTGGGTTTTGCTGTGCTCTACAAGATCACCATCGACAAGGCGTCGCCGACGCTGTCCGTCTCGCCATCACCCTCCTCCGTGGTCTACGGCAATGCACTGACCCTGACCGCCACGCTGGCCAATGGGCTCTCGCCCAGTGGAACGGTCACGTTCTTTGACGGCAGCACCGTGATCGGAACAGCATCGGTATCAGGCAGTTCGGCAAGTCTTTCGATCAGTTCTCCTTCGGTCGGCTCGCATGCGATCACGGCGAGCTATGACGGCGACTCCAATCACTACGCCGCCTCGACGACCAGCACGACCAGCGTGACGGTGGTTCAGGCCACGCCGTTGATCGCGCTCAACGCGTCATCCTCCTCGGCGAGCTACGGCGCCTCGGTCGCGCTGGTCGCGACGATGTCAGGCGGTGTGACGCCGAGCGGCACCGTCACCTTTTACGAAGGCTCGACGCAGCTCGGCAGGGCGACGATCTCCGGCTCTACTGCGATCCTGATGCTGTCCTCGCTATCACTGGGCTCGCACACGATCACGGCAACCTATGATGGGGACCCCAACAATGCGTCGGTGAGCTCGAGCTCAGTCGCTGTGACCGTCGGTCAGGACACTCCGACGGTCACCTTGACCGCGTCCTCGACGGCGATGGCTCCCAGCACCTCGGTCACGCTGATCGCGACCATCAGCAGTGGTCGCTCGCCGACGGGATCGGTGACCTTCTACGACGGTTCCACCTCGCTCGGCACCGGCACCGTCTCCGGATCGGCCGCAATCCTGATCGTCCCCTCGCTTTCGGGTGGATCGCACTCGTTCAGGGCGGTCTATGGCGGTGACAGCAACAACACCACGGCGACATCCAGCACGGTCTCGTTGTCGATCGGCTCGGCCACCCCGACGATCTCGGTCTCGAGCTCGACGACGTCACCGGCCGCGGCGCAATCGGTGACCCTGACCGCGACGCTGTCGGGCGCGGCTTCGCCGATCGGCACCGTCACCTTCAAGGACGGCACGACGGTTCTCGGCACTGCCGCCGTGTCGGGCGTGATCGCGACACTCGCCACCCCGGGGCTGGCGATGGGCACGCATGCGATCACCGCCACTTACGGCGGCGACGGCAACAACAACGCCGGCGCGACCTCGAGCGCGATCACGCTGACGGTCGGGCGCTCCGATCCGACCGCGAGCAGCACCGTGCGCGGCCTGATCGGCTCGCAAGTGTCGAGCGCCGTGCAATTCGGCCAGACCCAGATCTCCAACATCTTCAGCCGGTTCGAAGCGCTGCATGACGAGGACGATGGCGGCGGCGCTTCCGGCTCGGCCGGCGCCTCCGGCTCGTCACAGGCTGGATCTGGCGCGAACGGCAACACCGCGTCCGCAGCCGGTGTCCTCGGCGGAGCCGGCCGCACCGCCAGCGCTTTGGACAGCCAGGCCAGCGCGGGCCCGACCCTCGGCTATGCCAGCGAATTACCCCTCGGCGCCTCCCTGACAAAGCAGGGCGACGAGGGCCGCGCCGTCAGCCAGCTTGCCGGGATGCTGCCGCAAGCGATCGAGTCCCTCAACAAGACCAACGTGCTGCCATTTCACGTCTGGGCCTCCGGCACCGTCGGCTTCGGCCGGCTGCGCGGCGACGACAGTTTTGACAACCGCTTCACCTCGTCGGGCGTCACGCTCGGCTTCGACCGGCGCATCGCCGACGGCCTGAAGCTCGGCGCGGCCTTCGGTCTCGGCCTCGACCATACCGACATCGGCAGCGACGGCTCGCGGATCGACGCACGCAACTTCGATGCCGCGCTCTATGCGAGCTGGCGCTTGCTGCCGCACACTTATCTCGACGTCGCCGGCGGCTACGGCACGCTGCGCTACGACAGCAAGCGCTGGTCCAGCGACGGCAACCTCATGCTGAGCGGCACACGGTCGGGACACGATGTGTTCGGCTCACTCGGCGTCACGCACGTCTCCAGATGGGACGGCTGGAAGCTGTCGTCCTATGGCCGCCTCGACGTCGTCAGGGCCGCGCTCGACGGCTATAGCGAGACCGGCTCGAGCCTGTGGGCGCTGAGTTACGACAGCATGAACACCACGAGCGTCGCCAGCGTCATCGGCGGCCGCCTCGCCTATCCGATGCTGCAGAGCTGGGGCGTGCTGACGCCGACGGCCCGCGCGGAATGGCGCCATGCCTTCGACGGCGGATATACTCAGACGCTGAACTACGTCGATCTCGTCGGCCTCGCCTCCGGCTACACGCTCAGCGGCACCTCGACCTCGCGCGACACACTGACCGGCGGGTTGGGTTTGCGCGCCGACGTCGGCCGCGCGCTCAGCCTCGATCTCGAATATCTGCTGACGAGCTCCGCCAGCGGGATCGAGAGCCAGCGGGTGCGAGGTGCCATGAAATACGGATTCTGAGCGCTGCGCCCCCGGCAGATCGCACGCGAAGGGAGATACACAAGACGGTCCGGCGACAGCACCTGAAGGATGTCTCTCGTCCAGTCGGCAATCCCGGTCCAATCCATTCGATCTGCTTTGCTCACGTCGGCTGTAACACGATTTTTCTTTGATCTCCCGGTGCACACATCGTGCACACGCTGCCCTCTAACCAGTTGAGAAACTTAAACTCTCGGTCCAGTCCATCATGGGTGCCACCGCGATGCGCCAGCACCTTGTCGGTTACGAACCGGAAGAACAGTGGCGTAACTACTGCAAACAGTGCGGGACGCGACTAGCGCTTCGCCAAGCAGCCGCGATATTTGTGCATTCGCGAGCGCATATTCCCCGCGCTTTGCTTCGTTGTGCGTTGGGCGAATACTGCCCCATTTTCGCAGACACTATCGAGGGTCGAAGAGCTCTCGATGCAGTGTAAACTGCAAGCGGGGGATGTGCCGAGTGGTCGCAGCGGCGCACTAAAATGCACCAAGGCATCGCCCAGGATGCGTCCAGCAACGTTGACTCAAAGTCATCCCAACTTGCCACCTAGGAAATTGTGCATTGCTAGTCGGCAATCGGGGTTAGGAATTGGCTGTCGGTTATACTCATTCCGCACGCCAAACAAGCCGAGTTTGCATGTTAGATGAAGTAATATACACTTCGGGGTGCAATGAGCCGGTCAGGAAGTGGACGGCTTGGTCGGCAAGCCCTTGGGGGTGAGCAGTCGTGCGACAAGCGACGCAAGGCGCGTCCGTTCTGCCGGGAGTTTCATGATCAACCGCGTTTTACCTTATGAGGGACTCCTCCACGAAGTTGTCGAGCACAATGGTGTGCTTTACATCGGCGGGATCGTCCCTGAGGACACGAGCCTTGATATGGCCGGCCAAGCAAGCGATGTACTCGGCCAATTGTCGCGTTTGCTTGAGGCTCAGGGATCTGACCGGTCCCATGTCCTGCAGGTCACGATCTTCCTGACCAAGCTCAGCGAGAAGGCCGCCTTCAACGCCGCCTGGAAAGCATTCTTTACGGAGGATACGCTCCCGGCGCGCGCGGCAATCGGAGTGGCCGACCTCGGTCCCGGCGTCAAACTCGAGATGACTGCGATCGCAGCTCGCCGAACTTAAGCCTGAAAGTATGCTCGGATACAGGCCGACCTGGTTCGATCTCCGCTTCGGATCCGCGGCATCAAGCCTGCGCTGGACATATTTCGACCTCAACAGCCGGACTACCGCACGGGTGCAGGCATGCGAAGCCAAGGAAGAATACTCCGCGCGTAAGTAACCGCAGAGATCACACTTCGTGTCTTCCGGATCTGGCTCGCGATCGCACAGACTGAAAAACTGCCTTAGCGCCGGCCCGGCTTTTATTGACGCGCGAAACGCGGCGAACAGGCAGCGCCCAGGCTCCTCCGGCTACTCCGCCAGATTGTGCTGCTGCCAGCGCAGCAGATAGGCCTGCAATCGCCAGATCAATGCGGATAGCGCAACGCCCACCAGCATCAGAACGATGACGGCGACCATCATTCCAGATGCCTCCGCTCGCGCCTCCGACTCGATGATCAGGCGCCCGATTCCTCTTTCCGCACCGATAAATTCGCCGACGATCACCCCTATCAGGGCAAAAGAGATCGCAGGTGTTAGCGAGGCGAAGACCCAAGCCATGGTCGAGGGGACAACTACCGTGCGGGTAATCTGCCACTCGCTCGCGCCGAGCAGCCGCGCCGCATTGACAAAGCCTTCGTCGATCGAGCGAGCTCCTTCGAACGTATTGAAGAACACGAGAAAGACGACCACGATCCACGACGTTACAATTTTCGAGGTATCGCCGATGCCGAAAGCAAGCACGATGATCGGCGCCAGCGCGATGCGCGGGATCGAATTCACCGCCGTGATGAACGGCTGGAAAATAGCGCTCAGCCGATCCGAGCGGCCCAGCAGGAGGCCCGCGGCAAAGCCGCTGCTGACGCCGGTGACGAAACCAAAGAACGTGTTCTTCAGGGTGACAGCGGTCGCAATCCAGAGATTATTCTCGGATCGCGCCATGCAGCGGCCGAATTCGCCATTGAACCAGCCGTTGAACACGCCGAGCTTCGACTTGAGACAGCTCAGGATCAGGAAATGCTCAAAGATGTCCGATGGCTTGGATATGAAGTAGGGATCGAGCAGGTCCGGCACCAGCCAGGGAAGGCGGCCGTGCAGATCGTACCCCCACTGCCAGATCGACAAGATGCAAAGGCAAATCAGCACCTGCCATGCCAAAGTTCTGCCGGGGCGGCGCGCTCGTCTCATGGGCTGCGACCCTTGATGAATTCTTCGCCGAGCGAGTGCCAGATCAACTGAAACAGTTCGGCATAACGCGGCGTCTCCCTGATCTTCACGGCGTTGCGCGGTCGGGCAAAATCCACCTCGAAGCTCTCCTTGATCCGGCCGGGCCGCGCGGAAAATAGAATGATACGATCTGCCAGCGTCAGGGCCTCGCCGAGATCATGGGTCACGAACAGCACGGTCTGCTGCTCGCGTTCCCAGATGCGAAGCAACACGTCGTGCATGTCGATCTTGGTATGGGTGTCGAGCGCGCCGAACGGCTCGTCCATCAGCAGAACCTGCGGTTCAACCACCAGCGTTCGCATCAAAGCTGCCCGCTGACGCATGCCGCCCGACAAGGCCGAGGGATAGGCATTACCAAAATCCTGCAACCCGGCTTGCATCAAGCAAGCATCGATACGTTCCTTTCTCTCCGCCACCGGAACACCCGCCAGTTGCAGGCCGTAACCGATGTTGTCGGCGACGGTGCGCCAGGGAAACAGGGTGTCGCGCTGGAACACATAGCCGACATTCGGCGTCGCTTGCCCAGGGACAACCGGCGTCCCGTCAATCAGGATCTGACCGCTGGTCGGCTTGACCAGTGTCGCGATCATGTTGAGGACGGTGCTCTTGCCCGAACCGGACGGGCCCAGCAAGGCGACGAATTCGCCGCGCCGGACACTGAAGGAAACGTCGCGCACCGCCTCGATGGCCGTACCCGCCAGCTGGAAGGTCTTGCACAACCCGCGCACGTCGATCCGCCGCGTCACGGGTGGCGCAACGAACTGCGACGCGTGCATGGCCTGCACCGTCAAGCTGGACAGGCCTTGCGTGCCGCTTCGATGAAGCTGCTACTGACGACGTCGGCCATTGCCAGCGGCTTGATGCCGGTCATTTCACGGAACCAGACCTTCTCGCCGCGCGCGAAGCTGGCGGCATCGATGATGCCTTCGTAGTCGGTGACCTTCTTCATGACCCCGATGTCGAGAATATTCGCGTCGCGCGACGTGCTCCCGACATAGGGCTCGATCGCATCATAGATCTCTTCGGGAGAATGCCCCTTGATCCACTGGGTTGCGCGCCACAGCGCCGTAACGAACGCCTGCATCTTCTGCGGGTCTTTGTCGATTGTCGACTGCAGGGTGAAATGAGACGTCACCGGGACCTTGCCGCCGATATACTTGGTCCAGACCGCCTCATCTGTCCCATCGAACAACAGCGCGCCCCAGCCCTGCTCGACCGAGTCCTTCAGGATCGAAGGTGAGTTGATGAGAACATCAACCTGTTTCGTTTTCAGCGTGCCCATCATGGTGTCGACATTGCCGGTGCCGATCCAGGTCACCTTGTCGTCCAGTCCCATGGTTTCCATGTAGTAGGATGCCCATACGTGGTTGGTGCCTCCCAGCGACGACACCGAGACGATCGGCTTTCGTCCATCCGGCCGCTTCCACTTCGTCAGCGCCTCCAGCGTGGTGATGCCCTGATCGAAGAGATCCTTGCGGATGATGAAAATCGCGGCGTTGCTGCGGGTGTCGACCGGCATCAGGACCCGCGCGCTGCGGCCATGATTGCTGAGCTGCATCGGGTGGGTGATGTCGCCGATGCCGATGTCACCCTGGGACGAGGCGATGATCTCGCGCGTCTTCACGCCGCTGCCACCCTGGATCAGCTTGCAATCGAGGCCGGCGTCCTTGAAGAACCCCGCCCGGTCGGCGACGAATTGCGACTGATAGATCGGAATAGCCACCGGATAGATCACGCGGCCCGACGGGATATCTGCCCACGCCCGCCCTGCCGCCATGGAGGCACCGGCGCCGGCGACAATGGTCAGCGCGGCCCGTCTGGTGATCGGAGTTCTCATCACGCGTGCTCCCTCTCCTTGCCGGCCACTTTGTCTAGTGCGTTCAACACCGCATCGCCCATCTCCTGGGTCGAAAGTCTTTTTGCGCCGGGTTCGGCGATATCGGCCGTTCTTGCGCCGGCCGCCAGGGCCGTATCGACGGCCTTCTCCAGCAGCGTAGCATCATCGGGCCGATTGAGGGTGATGCGCAACATCATCGCGACGCTGAGAATCGAGCCAAGCGGATTGGCGATTCCCTTGCCCGCAATATCAGGAGCGCTGCCGTGGACCGGCTCATAGAGCGCCTTGCGGCGTCCCAGCCGATCGGGCGGCCCCAGCGAGACCGACGGCAGCATGCCGAGCGAGCCCGACGCCATCGCCGCGCAATCGGAGAGAATGTCTCCGAAGATATTGCAGGTTACCATGACATCGAACTGCGAGGGCGCCCGCACAATCTGCATGGCGGCGTTATCGACATAGAGGTGCGTCAGCTCCACATCGGAGAATTCCGCTGCATGCAGCGCCGCGACCTCCTCGCGCCATAGCAAGCTGGTCTCCAGCACATTGGCCTTGTCGACCGAGCAGACCCGGCCCTTGCGCGTTCGCGCCAATTCAAATGCGGTACGCGCCACCCGGCGGATCTGGTTGGTGGTGTATTGCTGGGTGTTGAAGCCGCGGCGCTGGCCGTCGGGCAGCATTTCGATGCCGCGCGGCTCGCCGAAATAGATGCCGCTGGTGAGCTCGCGGATGATGATGAAGTCGACGTCTTTCAGCACCTCGGTCTTGAGCGGGGCGGAGTCCGCCAGCGCCGGATTGGCGACGATGGGCCGGAGATTCGCATAGAGGTCGTATTTGCTGCGCAGTGACAGGAGGCTTCCCGCCTTGCGCGCTGCCGGAGGAACCTCCGTGGTTTCCGGGCCGCCCGTCGCACCCCAGAGAATCGCGTCGGCCTCCTCCATCGCCTCGACGGTGTCATCCGGCAGCACCTTGCCCGTCGCCAGATAGGGAATGAGGCCGTACTGCGCTTCGCGCAGAGCCACCGGAACGCCGCGCCGGGCCGAAAACCATTTGAGAATGCGGTGGGACTGGTCGGTCACCTCCGGACCGATGCCTTCACCACCGACCACGGCCACCTTGATCATGTTCGAGAGCGTGTTCATGCCGATTGTCCTGCAAAGTGAATCCACGGCCGCGCAGCGCGGTCGGATGCCTGGAAGGCGCGGATCTCGTGCTCCCGCCGCAACGTCAGCGAAATCTCGTCGATCCCTTCGAGCAAACCCGCACGCCGGCGCGGATCAATCTCGAAGCCGTGCCTTACCCCCGATGGCGAGGTGACCGTCTGCTCCTGCAGATCGACAGTGAGACGCCCCGCGCCCTGGCTCGCTTCGATCTCCGCTGCAAGGCTATCGATGGTGGCTTTGTCCAGCACCACAGGCAGGATGCCGTTCTGGAAACAGTTGGCGAAAAAGATGTCGCCGAAGCCGGAGCCGATGATGGCGCGGATACCCATCTCCTGCAGCGACCACACCGCCGCTTCGCGCGACGAGCCGCAGCCGAAATTCGGTCCGGTCACCAGGATTTCCGCCGCGCGGTAGGGCTCGCGATTCAGGATGAACTCGGGATTGTCCGAACCATCAGGCAGATAGCGGAGCGATCCGAACGCCCATTTTCCAAGACTGCCCCGGACGGAATTTCCGATCATGCGGTTGATGCTGATGATCACATCCGTATCGACATTCGTGCGCATGATCGGCGCGGCAATCGCGGTCAGCTTGGTGAAGGGTTGCGCCACCTAACGCTCCATCGTTCGGACGTCGGCGATGGCACCGGAAACCGCCGCCGCGGCGGCCATGGCCGGGCTCGCCAGATGAGTGCGGGCACGCGGCCCTTGCCGGCCGATGAAATTCCGGTTCGACGTTGACACCGAGCGCTGGCCGGGCGGCACGGTTTCGCCGTTTGCGGCTAGGCACATCGAGCATCCGGGCTCGCGCCATTCGAAGCCAGCCTCGGTAAAGATCTTGTCAAGCCCCTCGGCGACCGCATCGCGCTTGACGGTCTCCGAGCCTGGCACGACCCAGGCCCGCACGCCCGGCGCGACCTTTCGACCACGCGCGACCTCGGCCGCGGCGCGCAGATCGCTGAGACGGCTGTTGGTGCAGGAGCCTATGAAGACCCAATCCACCGGCGTACCGGCGATCGGCGCGCCCGGCTTAAGGCCCATGTAGTCGAGTGCGATCTCGATCGCGCCGCGCCGCGCCGGATCGGCAATGTCTGCCGGATCCGGGATGCGGCCATCTACACCAAGGACATGTTCCGGACTGGTGCCCCAGGTGATCTGGGGGATGATCGTTCCGACATCGATCGAGACCTCGCGATCGAACACGGCGTCGCTGTCGCTCTGAAGCGTCCGCCACGCCGCGACGGCACGGTCCCACGTCTCGCCTTGCGGCGCATAGGGACGGCCGCGGATATACGCGAACGTCGCTTCATCCGGCGCGATCAGACCCATCTTGGCGCCGAGCTCGACCGACAGATTGCAGATGGTGAGCCGTCCTTCGATCGGCATGTCCCTGATCGCACTGCCGGCGTATTCGACCGCATAACCGGTGCCGCCGGCAGCCCCGACATGGCCGATCAACGCGAGGATGAGATCCTTCGCCGTCACACCAAATGGCAGCCGGCCGTCGAACGTGACGCGCATGGTTTTAGGCCGGCGCTGGATGATTGTCTGGGTCGCCAGTACGTGCGTGAGCTCGCTGGATCCGATGCCGAAGGCCAGAGCACCTAGGCCACCATGAGTGCAGGTATGGCTGTCACCGCAGACGATCAGGCAGCCGGGCAGGCTGAGACCGAGCTCAGGCCCGATGACATGGACGATGCCCTGCCCCGGCTGGTCGATGTCGAACAACTGGATGCCACTGGCAGATGTCTCGGTCCGCAATGCCGAGAGCAGCTCCTGCCCGGTCTTGATCGTGCCAACACGCCCGAACGCCGTTGAAATCGCATGATCTGGCGTGGCGAAGGTCAGTTCGGGATTATGGACCGGGATATTGCGGCTTTTGAGATCAATCAGGCCGCGGGAGCCGCCGAGGTCATGCAGCAAATGGCGGTCCACATGAAGAAGATCGGTATCATCGCTGATCTGGGCGATGACATGCTGGTCCCAGATTTTGGCCAGCAACGTGCGACCACAGGTGTCCACGATCCGTCCTCCCATGTTCGGCATCTGATGTGCCGTCCGCGTCCACCGCAGGGGACGCATTGCTGCCGATCATGCCGACAGACAGCGATCTTGGGAGGCAGGATAGAAGTCCGCCCCGGAAATGTGCAAGTGACGGATGGGCAGCGGGCCATCGCGACCGGCGATGGCTGGCCTCTGCGGGGGCGATGCTAGCCTCTGCCCGGCACGACCGTCAGCCGGTCGGAAACGCCATCTGCGGTGAGACTCGCATCATCATGGGTCCGCAGGTGGTCCACCAATAACTTCGTGACCGGTGGCAGCGACTTGTAATCACGCACGCCCATAAGGAGTTCGCGCTGCGCCCACGACTCATCGAGCGGGACGGTGACGAGGCTGTCGACGCCATAGCGGCCCTGAACGATCTCCAGCGGCACGACGCCGACCCCCATCCTGGCATCGATGACGCGAAACAGCGCATCGAAACTGCTGACGCGGACGCGCACGTTAAGATGTTGCCCAAGAGCCGCAGCTGCAGCGACACACAGCGTCTCGATCGAACTGCCCTTCTCAAGGCTGACGAAGTCGAAATCGACCAGTTCGCGGAAGCGAACTTTGCCGCGGCCGGCCAGCGGATGGTCGCGCGTAACCAACGCGGCGAGGCTGTCGCTGCGATAGGACAGCAGCTCGAGATCCTGTCCGTCGATGTTGCCGCCAAAAATACCGATGTCGGCTCGGTTCTCCACCACCGCTCGCACGATCGCGGGGCTGAGATCTTCCTCGATGTCGATGCGGACCAACGGATGCCGTTCCAAGAACCGGCTGAGCTCGTCCGCCAAGAATTCGAGGATCGCGGACTTGTTGGCACAGACCCGGATCAACCCGCGCTTGCCCTGCCTGTATCCCGTCAATTCGGTCTCGAGCCTGCTAAGGTTTCCCAGGATGATGCGGGCGTGCTCGAGCAGGGCAAAACCGGCAGGTGTCGGCTCGATCCCTTTCGAATGACGATGCAGCAACTCGACCTGGAAACGGTCCTCGATATCCGAGATGCGGCGGCTGACCGCGGACGCGGCGATATTCTTCTTCTCCGCCGCCTTCGCGATACTCTGCTCCTCGACGATCGCCACGAACAATTGCAGCGTCACGAGATCGATTTTAGCCGTCATCCGTCAGATCCTCGAGCGAGCCGTCACAATGGCCATTTTAGCCTTTTCAGATCGCATCCGGTTACCGACGGCCCTGCCGATAGTCTGCAGCAGAGACTGATTAAATCGATCTGGAACGAGGTCCTGAGTGAGGTCCGACCAAAATCACCGGGCGAGTGAGGAGAGGCCAAAGGTGGTCTTATGGTGCGCTTGGAGCGGGGTCGCATTTTCCGTGATTTCAACGGGTTACGAAGGTCGACAACGGGCTTAGGTGCATTTTCCGTGCGTAAGAGTGCCCCACCCTCCCCCGAGCGTCTTGCCAGCCGGCCTCTCCGAAAGGATGGCCATATTCGCAGGCGCGACTGCGCCGGTCATGGCGGGGTGCCTGGCCCCATCAGACGTATCGCCCTATCTGCGCCGACGCACGGAAGAAGGCGCAGGTTCGATGGTTACTCTCGGCCGTCCCGCAATTGCGCCGCCCGGCCATCTTCATCCAGTTTCCTGCGCAACACGAGAAGCGCGAAGTGGATGTGCTCCGACATCAGGCCCTCAGCGCGCTGGGCCTCACGCTTGGCTATCGCATCGAGGATCCGGTGGTGATCGTCGTGGGAACGCGCGATGACCTTGTAGTCCTCCCAGATGAACACCCGATCCGACGCCATGGGAACGTTGTGACATTGTCGGACGAAGCTGCTGACGAACGGGTTCTGGCAGGTCTGGATGATAGTCTCGTGGAAATCAACGTTCATCCGGCGATACGGGATCAGGTCATCGGGATCGAGAACGCCCTTCGAAAGAATGCGATCGCCTTCGGCAACGCATTCGCGTAAGCGATCGAGCACCTCCACCGAGGCGCCCTGCCGCGCAACGATGCCGCAGGCCAGCGCCTCGAGCCGCGCGCGGACCTCGAAGGCCGCGCTGATTTCGGCCGTCGAAAACGCCCTCACCGCGTAGCCGCGGTTCGGCTCGTAGATCAGCAGACCTTCCTTCGCGAGTTGCGCCAGCGCCTCGCGCAATGGCGTGCGCGAGACGCCGAGCGCTTCCGACAGCGGAATTTGCTGCAGCCGCGACCCTGACGGCACATCGCCCGACAGAATGCGCTCACGCAGCAGTTCAGTAACATCCGATGCGCTGGTCACGGGGGCTCATCCACATCTCCACATCAGGATTGGATAAAATATTGCCTGAAACAATGCAATATAGTTGACATTACTCTGTGTTTGCCTTTGGATTGTATCCAATAAAGAGATCAGGGAGTGCAAACGCGTGAACGGGAAGGAGCGGCGCGCCGCCCTCGTGACGGGGGCAAGCGGCGGGATTGGTGTGGCCATTTGCAGGGCGCTAGCCGAAGACGGCCTGCGGGTCGCGGCGCTCGATCGCAGCCAGGACGCACTCGACGGCCTGATGCCGCAGCTCGCCGGCACCGGCCACATCTCCATCGTCGCAGACGTATCGAACGAGGCGCAGGTCAAATCAGCGTTCGATCGTGCCCAGCATGCCTTGGGCGAACTCGCCGTGATGGTGACCGGGGCCGGCATTCTGATGCTCCGCCCAGACGGCTCGCGCAACCTCGTCGCAGAGACGGACCTCGCCGAATGGCAGACGACGCAGGACATCAATGCGACCGGGACGTTTCTCTGTTGCAGGGAATTCGCCAATCGCCTGCCCGCCTCAGTCTCCGGCGGCCGTATCGTCACGCTGTCGTCCGTCGCGGCGCAGCTCGGCGGCTACAGGTCCAGTGCGTCCTACATCGCCAGCAAATCCGCCGTGCTGGGTCTGACCAAGGCCATGGCGCGCGAGCTTGCGCCGCGCAGCGTCACCGTGAACTCGGTGGCGCCCGGGTTGATCGACGCGCCGATGCTGCGTCTGTCGCTCGATCCCGCTGACGACGACAAGGCTTCGGCGCAGATTCCGCTGGGACGGCTCGGCACGCCCGATGATGTCGCGGCCGCCGTGCGTTTCCTGGTGTCGCCGGGCGCCTCCTACATCACCGGCGTCACCATCGACGTCAACGGCGGCTACCGGATGCAATAACGAGTTCAATAAAAAAGGGGAGGAAACAAGAATGTCGAAGAGAGCACCCGGCCGGCTGAGCGCGCTGGCCGCCGCATGTTTTGCCGTCATGAGCCTGCCGGTGGCCGGCTTCGCGCAGGAGCCAGGCCTCACCGACAAGACGATCAAGATCGGCATGTTCGCGCCCCTGTCGGGACCGAACATGGCTTACGGCTTCGACGTCGCCAATGCGGCGCGCATGTACTACGACAAGATCAACAAGGAAGGCGGCATCAACGGCCGCAAGATCGAGGTCGTCCTTGAAGATGACCGCTGCAATGCCAACGATCTCGTCGCCGCAGTGAAGAAGCTCGTCGAGCAGGACCAGGTGTTCCTGCTCAATGGCGGATCGTGCTCGGCTGCGGTCGTCGCCGCGAAGGACTACGTCGTCCGCTCCAAGATTCCGCTGATCATGCTGAACGCCTCCGGTGACGGCGCGCTCTATCCGCCGACCGACTACATCTTCGGAGCCTTCTCGATCTCGCAATATGCGGTCGGCGGCGCGATCGTTGACTTCGCAGCAAAGACCCTTGGCGCCAAGAAGATCGCCTACATCAACCACGACGATGCCTATGGTGTGTGGAACCTGGAAGGATCGAAAGCCGACTCCGAAGCACACAAGGTCGATCTGCAGGTTGAATCGATCAGCCCGACCATCACCGACGTCACCGCGCCGTTCTTCAAGCTCCGCGCCGCCAATCCGGACGCACTCGCGATCGTCACCTACGCACGTCCCGCAGCCCTACTGATCAAGAAGGCTTACGAGCTTGGCTTCAACAAGCCGATCATCCTGTCCGTCACCGGAACCGCCAACCTGTCGCAGCTCGCAGAGAATGTCGGCAGCAAGGATGCGCTGAAGAACTTCTACGTGCAGGACGTGCTGGCCGACCTGCCCGGCGGACCGAAGATCAAATGGGTCTACGACATGTACAAGGAGGCCTATCCTGATCTTGCCGCCAAGCCGGACCACCCCCAGGCCTACATGCCTTACGGCATCCCCTCGGCGATGAGCATCGTCAACGCTCTGAAGGACGCAGGTCCGCAGCCCACGCGCGAGAAGGTGCTCGAGGCTCTGAAGAAGCAGCACTTCGACAGCGGCGTCATGGCCGGGCCTGTGGTGTTCGGTCCGCAGGAGCGCGCCGCGAACAAGTCGACCATCTTCATCAAGTTCGACGGCACCAACCAGGTGCTGCAGCCCGGCGTCTATACCAGCCGCTGGCAGTTCAAAGGCTGAACCCCCTGAGGCCGCGCGCCAGGCGCGCGGCCTCCAATTTCGCAAACCCAGCTCCCGAGCGGCTCACCGATGGATCTGCAACTCGCCCTCCTCTTCCTGCAACAGGGCGTCGCCTCCGGCCTCGTCGTCGGCAGCGTCTACGCGCTACTGGCGCTCGCGATCGTCATCATCTTCAGGACGTCGGAGGTGCCGAACTTCGCGCAAGGCGAGATGCTGATGGCGGCGGGCTACGTGGCGCTCTATCTGTTCGTGTTCCGCGCGATGCCGGTCTGGGCGGCGATCCCCATGACCATCGTCGTCGCCTTCGCCGGGGCAGCGCTGTTCCGCCGCGTCGTCCTCACCCAAGTTGCGCATGCGAGCGGCAGCCCGGTCAATCTCGTAATTGCGACGCTCGGCCTGTCCTACGTGCTGAAGGGTCTCGTACGTCAAACCGGCTTTGGCGACACGCCGCGCTCGTTTCCCGCGCTGGTCTCGACGGATTCGCTGATGATCGGACAGGCGAGCGTGACCCGGCTCGATCTCGCGATCCTGGGCACCGCGATCATCGTGATGGCGGCCTTCTTCTGGATGTTCGGCTACACCAAGCTCGGCCGCGCCATGCGCTCGGTCGGCATGAATCCCAAGGCGGCGCAGCTCGTCGGGGTCAATCTCAATCGCATCCATACGACTATCTGGGGACTGTCGGGTGCGATCTCGGCGATCGCGGCGCTCTTGATTTCACCAAAGCTGTTGATGACGGCGGACATGGGCTCTGTCGTCACGCTCGGCTTCGCAGCCGCAATCGTCGGCGGCTTCGCCAGCCTGCCCGGCGCTGTGGTCGGCGGCTTCATCATCGGCATCGTCGAGCAGCTGGTCGGGCTGTTCGTGTCGTCGCGTGCCATCACGCTCGCCCCGTTCCTCGCCATCATGCTGGTGTTGATCTTGCGTCCCCAAGGCCTGTTCGGCGGCCGCGTCGTGATCAAGAAGGTCTGAGCCGCTATGCGCATCCTTGGCCTTCTCGCGGCGCTGACGGGCTTGATCGTGCTCCCGCTGGTCTCCAGCGGCTATGTCGTCTACCTCGCCAATCTGCTGCTGACCTTCACCGTGCTCTGCCTAGGCATGCACATCGTCATCGGCGAGGCCGGCCAGTTCTCGCTGGCGCAAGCGGCGTTCTATGGCATCGGCATCTACACCAGCGGTCTCGTCAACACCGCCTTCGGCTGGCCGTTTCCGCTGTCGGTCCTCGCATCCGGTCTCGTTGCCGCACTGGTCGGGCTGTGCATCGGAACGCTGGCGCTGCGCATGCGCGACATCTATCTGGCGCTCGCCACATTCGCGTTCGGCGAGGCCATGCAATGGGTCTTCCTGAGCTGGACATCGGTGACCGGCGGACCGAACGGCTTGCGGATTCCGCCGGCAACCCTGTTTGGCCTCGAGATCGTCAGCGACAGGCAGGCCTATCCGCTCGTGCTCGCCATCACGCTGTTGATGATCTGGGCGACTGTCGTGATCGCCCGGTCACGGCTCGGACGGGCCTTCAGGGCGGTGCGCGAATCCGAGGTCGCCGCCCTTGCGATGGGCGTGCCGGTCCGCACCACCAAGCTCGTGGCCTTCGCGCTGTCTGCCTTCTTTGCGGGCGTGGCCGGCGCGATGTTTGCGATCTATTCGACCTACATTCATCCCGACAGCCTAGGCTTCCAGACCACCATCCTGGTGCTGACGATGGTGGTCGTCGGCGGGCTCGGCTCCATCTCCGGGGCGATCGGTGGGGCGATCGTCTTCGGACTGATCTCGGAGCTGCTGCGCCAGGCACCCTCCTACCAGGAGATCATCTACGGACTGATCCTCATCATCTTCATGATGTTTGCCCCGCGCGGCCTGTTCGCGTTCATCGGCGACAATTTGAAGAGGTTCGCCCGTGCGTAATCGTCTCCTCCAGGTCGAAAACGTCACGGTCCGGTTCGGCGGACTCGTCGCCGTCAACGACTTCAGCCTCGAAGTCACGCAGGGCACGATCCACGCGCTGATCGGCCCAAACGGCGCCGGGAAGTCGACGACGTTCAACTACATTTCCCGCTTCTATCAGCCGACCTCCGGACAGATCGTGTTCGACGGCACGGACATCACCCGTGCTCCCGCGTCCGCAATGGCCGGCTTCGGCATTGCCCGCTCCTTTCAGAACCTCGAATTGTTCAATGAGCTGACCGTTCTGGAAAACATCATGGTCGGCGCGCACGTTCATTGCGGCGGCTCGCTGCGGGCCTGGCTCCAGGCAAAGCCGCCGGCCGTGATGCGCCATATCGACGAAGTAATCGAACGCACCGGCCTAGCCCCCTACCGCGAGCACAAGGCCAGGAATCTCGACTTCGGCCATCAGAAATTGCTGGAGCTTGCGCGCGCGCTGGCGATCCGCCCGCGTCTGCTGCTGCTCGACGAGCCTGCCGCAGGCCTGCGCAACCGTGAGATCGCAACCCTAGACCGCCTGCTCACCGACCTCGTCAAGACAGATGGGCTCACGGTGCTGATCGTCGAGCACGTCATGCAGCTCGTGATGTCGATCTCGGATCGCGTCACGGTGCTGAACTTCGGCACCAAGATCGCCGAGGGAACGCCCCGGGAGGTGCGCAACGATCCGGCGGTGATCGAAGCCTATCTCGGCAAGGAGGCCGCCCATGCCTGACCTGCTCGACGTCGAGGGCATTTCGGCCGCTTACGGACGCATCCAGGCCCTGAGCAATGTCAGCCTCAAGGTGAGCGCAGGCTCGATCGTCGCGCTGCTCGGCGGCAACGGGGCCGGCAAAACCACGACCCTCAATACCATCTCGCGGCTGGTGCCGCTGACCGCCGGCTCGATCCGTTTCGAAGGCCAGCCGCTCAACCGGCTGCAGTCCCATCACGTGGTCAAGGCCGGCATCTCCCAGGTGCCCGAAGGCCGCGAGGTCTTCCGCGACATGAGCGTGCGCGAGAACCTCGACATGGGCGCTTATGGCCGTAGCGATCCTGCGGGCGTCCGCAGCGACCTCGACCGCGTCTTCGGCTACTTCCCGGTCCTGCGCGACCGGCTGAAGCAGAAGGCCGGCACGCTGTCCGGCGGCGAGCAACAGATGTTGCTGATCGCCCGCGCCCTGATGGCGCGGCCGCGGCTGCTCCTGCTCGACGAGCCGTCGCTCGGCCTCTCGCCGGTGCTGGTGCAGAAGATCTTCGACATCATCGCCCGGCTGCACGCCGACGGGCTCAGCATCCTTCTGGTCGAACAGAACGCGGCGGTGGCGCTGGCCGCCTCGCAATATGCCTATATCCTCGAAAACGGCGAGATCGTGCTCGAAGGCGCCTCCGATGAGTTGCGCCAGAATGAAGCGATCAAGCGCACTTATCTGGGAAGCTGATCATGGCCGCTCGATCAGGACGCTTCGCCGGCAGAGCCTTTCTCGTGACCGGCGCGGCACGCGGGATTGGTGAAGCCGTCGCCCGCCAGCTCGCCAGCGAGGGTGCGGACGTCGCGGCAGCGGATCTCGACACGGCGGGCCTGTCGGCGTTGCAGGCCTCGCTGCAGGCCCTGGGCGCGCGGGTGATCGTCAAAAATCTCGACACCCGCGACGCATCCGCGACCAACAGCTTTGTCGCGGATGCGGTGCAACATCTCGGCCGGCTCGACGGCGCCATTCCTTGCGCGGGTATCGCACGCACGGCAGCCGCGGAGACCATGGACGACAAGACGTTCTCCGACGTGCTCGATATCAATCTGAAGGGCGTCTTCTACACCTGCCGCGCCGTCGGCGAAGTCCTGCTCGCGCAAGGCCGCGGCGCGATCGTCACTATCGCCTCCATCACCGCCAAGGGTGGCCAGCCCGGCCGGGCGAACTACGCCGCCTCGAAATGGGGACTGGTCGGCCTCACCAAGACGCTGGCCGTGGAATGGGGCCATCGCGGCGTGCGCGTGAATGCGGTAGCGCCGAACGGTGTCGATACGCCGATGATCCGCGACGGCATTCCACCTGCCTTTCTCGATGACGTCATGCTGGATCGCACGCCGCTTGGCCGGCTGGCGCAGCCGGCGGAGATCGCCTCGGCCATCGCCTTCCTGCTCAGTGACGAGGCCTCCTACATCAACGGCGCCGTGCTCGAGGTCGACGGCGGACTCACCGCCGGTTTCCTGACCCACCGCCACGGAGCTGATTTCGCGCGCGCCGGCGCCAATCCAAAAAACATGGAGAAGAAACCATGACAGATCCCTCAGCCCAGCCGCCGCTTGCGCTCGTGACCGGCGGCGCGCGCGGCATCGGCAAGGCGATCGCCGCACGGCTCGCCCGGGATGGTTTCGAAGTTCTGGTCGTCGATCTCGATCGACCGGCGGCCGAGGCCTGCGCCGCCGAGATATCCACGGCCAGTGTGACATCGCGCGCAGCAGCAATCGATCTGCGTCAACAGGATGCGATCGCGGCGCTTATCGCCAAGGAACGGCCGCTGTCGGCCCTCGTCAACAATGCCGGCATCTTCGACGAGCGCGGATTCTTCGATCTCACGGCGGAGGATTTCCGCCGCATGTACGAGATCAACCTTGTCGCCCTCTTCAACCTGTCCCAGGCGGCTGCCGCGCGCATGCAGCCCGGGGCCAAGATCGTCAACATCGCCTCCCGCGCCTTTCTCGGCGCGCGCAACCATGCCCACTATGTGGCCTCGAAGGCAGCCGTCGTCGGCTTGACGCGCGCAAGCGCGATGGAGCTCGCCCCACGCGGCATTCTTGTCAACGCGGTCGCGCCCGGACTGATCGATACGCCGCTTCTGGCAGCGCTTGCGCCCGAACGCCTAGCAGCGCAGCTCGCGCTCCAGCCGACCGGAAGGGCCGGGCGGCCGCAGGATATCGCGAACGCCGTCTCCTTCCTGGCCTCGCCCGGCATGGATTTCATCACCGGCCAGGTCCTGCTGGTCGACGGCGGCAAATCGCTTGGCGGAGGCCTGGGAATCTAGACATGTCAGCAGCTCAGGCCTCACAGCATTTCGATGAAGAGCACGACGTCGTGGTCGTCGGCTCCGGCGCCGGCGGAATGGCGGCCGCCCTCACCGCGGCACACCATGGCCTCGATGTTCTCGTCATCGAAAAGACCGACAGCATTGGCGGCAGCACTGCTGTGTCCGGCGGAGCGGTCTGGATTCCCATGAACCCGCACAGCCGCGAGGTCGGGGTCGAGGACAGCCGCGAGGCCGTGCTCGCCTATCTCCAAGCCATCCTTGGCAATCGCATGCGCCGCGACATGATCGACGCGTTCCTCGATGCCGGCCCGCGCATGGTCAGCTTCATGGAGAGCAACACCGCCCTGCGCTTCGTCCCGCGCGCCGTCTCACCCGACTACCAGTCGAATCTGGAGGGAGCATCGACCGGCGGCCGCACCATCGATCCGGCGCCGTTCGACGGCCGGGAGCTTGGTGAGAATTTCAACCTGCTCCGGAATCCGATCGCCGAGTTCCTGGTGTTCGGCGGCATGATGGTCGGACGCAAGGACATCGACAGCCTGCTCGGCATCCGCTCCTCCTGGGCCAATTTTCGCGACTCCACCAAGCTGCTGCTCCGTTACGGGCTGGATCGCCTGCGCTATCCGCGTGGCACGAGACTGCTCATGGGCAACGCGCTAGCTGGCCGCCTTTTGAAATCCGCGCTCGATCGGAAGATCCCCCTGCGCACGCGAACGGCAGCGGCCAAGCTGCTGCTGGACGGGCCACGCGTCGTCGGGCTCGAGGTCGAGCGCGACGGACTCATCTCCCGCATCGGCGCGCGACGAGGCGTTGTGCTTGCAACCGGCGGCTTCCCCGCAAACGCCGCCATGCAAGCCGACATGCTGCCGCATGCCGACCAGCACTATTCGATGGCTCCGATCGGCAACACTGGCGACGGCCTCAAGCTCGCACGCGAGGCCGGCGCATCGATCGAGACCGACAATGTGGGCAACGCGTTCTGGACCCCGGTCTCGGTCATGCGCGACCGCGACGGCCGCGATATCCGCTTCCCCCATCTGATCCTTGACCGCCAGAAGCCCGGGGTGATCGCCGTCAACCACGCCGGTCGACGCTTCGTCAATGAGGCGATCTCGTACCATGAGTTCGTCGAGGCCATGCATCGCGCTCATGAGAGCGAGCCGACGATCCCGGCTTATCTGGTCTGCGATGCCAGTTTTCTGCGCAATTATGGTCTCGGCCTGGTGCGGCCGGCCGCTCGTTCCCTGTCGCGCTTTCTCGACAGCGGCTACCTCGTTGCCGCCAACACGGTCGCCGAGCTGGCGCGCAAGCTCGGCGTCGATGCGGTCAACCTTGCCGCAAGCGTTGCCCAGATGAACCAGGCTGCCGCCAGCGGTCACGATCCTGCGTTCGGCAAAGGCAGCACGGCCTATAACCGCTATCTCGGCGATCCCGCGCACCAGCCCAACCCCTGCCTCGGGCCGATCGAGACACCGCCGTTCTACGCCGTGCGGGTCTTCCCCGGCGACATCGGGACGGCTGCCGGTCTGAAGACCGACGCAAAGGCCCGCGTGCTGGACGACGAGCGCCGTCCCATTCCAGGGCTGTTCGCCTCCGGCAACGACATGAACTCGATCATGGCCGGCGCCTATCCGGGTGCCGGGATCACACTCGGCCCGGCCCTGACCTTCGGCTACATCGCCGGACTTGAACTCGCCAACGCCACACACGATGAGGCGCAACCGTGAAGATCTACTATTCGCCCTTTTCACCGTACGTCCGCAAAGTGCTGGTCGCAGCGCACGAGCTTGGCCTTGCCGGCCGGATCGAGCAGCTTCCGAGCGCGGCTCATCCGATCAATCGCGATCAGACCATCATCGCGCACAACCCGCTTGGCCAGGTACCGACCATGTTGCTCGATGACGGGACGGCTCTCGCCGACAGCCGCGTCATCTGCGAATATCTCGACGATCTTGCCAGCGGCGAAAAATTGTTTCCGAAGGTGCCGGCGCAGCGCTGGCGTGCCTTGGCCGATCAGAGCACCGCCGACGGCATTCTTGCCGCCGCACTTCTCTCGCGCTACGAGCTCGCGGTGCGTCCTCCCGAAAAGCTCTGGCAGCCCTGGCTCGACGGTCAGCTGGACAAGGTCGAAACCTCCATTGCCGCGATCGAGAAGGCTGCTCCTGCGTTCGGCGAGCGCGTCGATATCGGCACAATCAGCTTCGCCTGCGCTTTCGGCTATCTCGACCTGCGCTTTCCCGATTTCGGCTGGCGCTCGCGCCATCCGCAATGCGCCGCATGGTTCGCTGGCTTCGAGGCGCGGCCGTCGATGCAGGCAACGCGCCACCCGGTTGGCTGAGCCAGCGGTTACATGGTCACCGTCGGATCCTCGGCCGTGAACTTCAACTTCAACGCCGTCGGCGCATCGCAGACGGGGAATGGATCGTAGCCGCTTCAATATACCCGCCCCGGAGTGTGAGTGCAGCTCGCACTGTCACCCACACGCCGGCTCATTCCGTGGCTTCGCACGAGAAACGTTGCCGGCGCTAAGCAGCGACATCCCGCTGTTGAACATTCGGCCGAGTGCCGAGCGCTACATCGCGGGCTACGACATCGCGATCTTCAGGAACGTGGCGGCACAAGGCTCTTGTGAATCAGTGCTGTCGATCGATGAAACCTCGGCGACGCAGCAGGCGCCCTGCCCTGCTGCGAAGCCCGTGCGCAGATTGGCTCATGGTTTTTTCCGCTGATCACGTCAAACGAGATGATAGTGGTTCCAATTCACGTCTGCATTCGGAGTGGTCGCGATGTGAGCTAGATCGTGCTCTACATGGGCCTCTCCCATTCCAGCACCTGCCCCGGGCGCGTGAGGGCTGCTCCCAGCCCCAGACGGATCACCATGGAAATGCAACAGATCCTGCCACTGGATGCCTGCGATGCTCGTATGCTCGACATTGGCAAACTGAAATCCGTCGCTTCCAGGCGTGCTAGTGTTCGGCGTGACAGGCGGATCGTAGACGATCACGCCGGTGCCGCCGTCGGTGGTGAAGCTGAAGTTCTGCGCGACGTAGGTGCCGTTGAAGTGAAGCGTCGCGGTGCTCGCCCCGTCACTGAGTGTTAGCGTATTGCTGGCGGCGTCGAACGACTCCGTGAACGATCCGGAATTGTAGTTGATGTCCTTCACATCAATCTGATCCGAACCTGCCAGGGTGCCATCGCCGGTGAACCCGTTGATCAAGCCGGCAAAGCCGGCACCATGGTCGATGATGACAGACCCGGTCGAGCCCTGGAAGGTCAGGTTGGTGGTCGATGCGACCGTCGAGCCGAACTCGAGCTGAGCACCGGTGTCGATGACAACGCTGCCGGTGCCAGTGACCGCGCCGTTGATGTGAAGCGTGCCGGCGGTCACCGTGACGTTGCCGTCATCGACGAGATTGGCGTTGATGGTGCCGGCACCGCTCAGCGACGCGGAGCTGCCGACATGGACGGCACCGGCGACGGTGGTGGCGCCGGGCCCGATGTCGATCGCGCCACCATGCGTGACGGTCAGGGTCGCCGAGCTCGAAGAAGACCCCAAGCCCAAGCCCTGCGTGGTGACGACCGAACCCGCGCCATCCACGGTCAGCGATCCCGTGCTGCCGGCCTGGTTGGCGAGCTCGATGAAGTTCGACGTGAGAGTGCCGCCGTTCTCAACGGTGGCGATGGCCGCGCCGGCGTCACCGACCGTCAGGTTGTAGGTGGTCAGGCTCGCGGCATTGATGTCGAGCGTATCGGTGACGCCCGCATCGAAGTGGACGCCGACCCCCATGTGAGTGGCGTTCACCACCGCATGGTCGGCGATCGTTAGCGAGGCGGTGCCATCCACACCGACGCTAATATCCTGGTTTGTGCCGGAGGTGAAATTGGCCGTCGTGCCAGCACCGGTGATGGTGACTGTTCCGTGGCTGCCCGCCGCAACAGCGATGTTGAGGAGCGTGGATGTCAGCGCAGCACCGGCAGCGATCGTCATATTGCCGGTGGCAGTGTTGCCCACTGCCATACCGATCGAGGTACTGGCCGCCGTAATCGCCGAACTCGCACCCGACGCGGTGATGGTCCCCTCGTCATCGAGGAAGCCGGTGAGCCAGGTCGCGCCGGCGTTGTTGTTGAACGTGCCTGTGAAGCCGCCGGTCGAGTTGGTGTAGACGTTGCCGTCGATCTGCCCATTGTTGTTGATGGTGACGGTAGAGCCGCCGGTCTCGGTGATGGCCGGCGTCGAGCCCGCTGTCGCTACTGATCCGATGGTGCCGGAGTTGGTGATCGTCACCGTTCCGGCGGCGTTCTCCGCGACGTTGATCGCGGATCTATTAGCCGCACCGACAACCGTCCCGGTGTTGATGATGGTGACCGAGCCGGTCGCCCCGGCACTTGCCTGTTGGGCGTTGATGCCGGAGTTCGCGGTGGCGGTGATCTGACCGTCATTCTCGATGGTGATGGAGCCACCATGGTTGGTGCTCGAGAAGATGCCGGTTCCCCCGGTCAGGAAGCCGCCGTTGGTGACACTGACATTGCCGCCATCAAGCGCGTTGGCGTTGATGCCATTGGCCTGGTTGCCGCTGGTCGCGCCCGTGATCGATGACGTGGCACCGGTGGTGACCGTCACATTGCCGGCGCCATAATTGTAGGCGTTGATGCCGGAGCCGGCCGCAGCCACGATCGTGGCGTCGCTCTGCACCAGCACGTTGCCCGCGACGGCGCCGTTGGCCGAGTTCGAGCCGTTGGGGGAGTAGCCGGCGACGATGCCGCCGGGCGTCGAGCCATTCGGCGTCAGGAGCGTTCCGGAATGGATCGTCCCGTGGGCGATCACGCTCACGCTGCTGGTGGCGTCGTCCGTGCCCGACTGGCTCTGCGCGTTGATGCCCGAGCTGCCGCCGGTGATGTAGTCGCCTGCCGAAGTCGTCACGCTGACGCTGCCGACCCCGTTGACGAATGCCTGGATGCCGAAGATCGAGCCGCCCGAGATCGTCGCATTGGCCCCGACATTGACGGCGACGCTACCGGTCCCCTTGCTGTTACCGAAGGCGCCGATGCCGTATTGCGCGCCGGAGACGGAGGTGCCGGCGGCCTCGTTCACGGTTACATTGCCGTTGCCGTAATTGTAGGCGTTGATGCCGTAACCCGCCGCGGCGGTGATGTTGCCGTTGTTGTTGACGGTGACAGTGCCGTTGACGCTGGTATTGGCGATGCCGACGGTGCCCGGACCGCCGGTGGTGCCGTAGTAGCCGGCGGCAATGCCCTGGGGCTGCGAACCACTGGGGTTGAGAGTCGTGCCCGAATTGATGGTGGCGTTGTTGGTGACGTTGATCACGCTGTTGGCGCCGGTCCCGATCGATGTCGCGAAGTTGACGAGGCTGATACCTGCGCCACCGGAATTGATGGTGTTGCCGGCGTCCGTCACCACCGATGTGCTGCCGGATCCATATTGTTCGGTGCGAATGCCGAACTGCACCGTCGCGGCTACGGCTCCGCCCGCCTCGACCGAAATACTGCCGTTGCCCTTGTTGACGACATCGATGCCGTCAAACGCGCCGCTGACGCCGCCGGTCGCGGTGACGGCGATGTTGCCGGTGTTGGCCGCATTGAGGTTTTCGGCGAGCAGGCCGATCGAGCCGGTGCCCTGCCCGGTCACGCTGCCGGTCGCATTGACGGTGACGTTGCCGGTCCCGCTCGCACTCTCTTCCGCAGTCACGCCGTTCCCGGACTGGGTCGTGACGCTGCCACTCGGGATCACCGTGATGTCCCCGGCCCCATTCTGAATGACCTGGATGGGACTGCCGGCAACGTTGAATCCGCTCAGCGTGACCGCGCTCGTACCGGCCACCGGCGTGAACGAATTGCCGGCCGCATCAGTGTTGACCGCCAGCGAAGACGTGATGGGGCCGTCTGTCAGCGTGCCGAGGTTCGCCGTATAGCTGGTCTGTCCGCCGGAAACGGCGACCGAGACCTTGTTCGCACCGTCGGTGAAGGTCACCGTACCGGTGTCGTTCGGTTCGAGCCCCGCAACGGTGAAGCTGAAGATCGCGGAGCCCGCCGTGTTCACGTTGGTGTTGGTGACGTTCAACCCGAGTGCCGCCTGCTCGCCAGTGTCCTGATCGACGATATAGGTCGCACCCGTGTGCGTGCTCTGATCCTTGAAAGCATTGCCCGCAATATCCTGAACAGCGCTTCCGGTGAAGCTCAGCGTCAGGGTGCCATCGCCGACGCCGACCCCGGTGTTGACCGAGATGGTGTACTGCGTGCCGTTGCTGCCGGCGACCGGCGTGATACCGGCAATCGACGCGCCCACTAACCCCGTCGTCGCGATGCTGAAATCGCTCGCACTCACGCCAGTGACCGGATCGGAGAACGTCAGCGTGTAATGCACCATCGTGAAATTGTTCGGCGAACCATCCGTCGGCGTCAGGCTCACGAATGTCGGAGCAGCCGGCGCGACACTGCCCACATGCTGTTGTGAGGCATCCGACGTCACGCTGGCGGCCGTGGTATTGTTGGCAAGCGTCGTCAAATCAGTGACACCGGACGTCGCCTGCTGAAGCTGCGTTGAGGTCGTGCCCTGCGCCACGATGGACGTGGCGCTGACGCTGGTGAGAAGAGCCGCCGTGGCGGTGGTGCCGGTGCCGCTGTTCGCAGCGGCGGCCTTGTCCGTTGCCACATTGACCGACGTCACGACGCTGGCGATCGCCGCGGTCTGGTCGCTCGTCAATGACGACGTGCCCGAAGAAGCCGAGGCAATCGTGCTGCTGACGACGGTTGACACCAAATCGGTGCTGGACAGATCGAGCGGTGCGCTGGTCGTGGCGATTTGCGCCGCGAGGGCGGAGAAGGCGCTGCTGGCCGCAGAGGAGAAGTCCGACGCACCGGTGCCGGCAACGGCCGACGCGACCATCGAGACGGTATTGAGCACCTTGCTGGCGGCGACAAAGGCGCTGCTGTCGCCGGCATAGGCGGCCGCGACGGTGTCGAGGTTGGTCAGGTTGACCGTCGGATCGAGCCCAAGAGCCTTGGCGACGGACTGCGAAGCCGCTGCGACATCTCCCCCTTTGGCCGCTGCGACCGACTGCACCAGCGTCGTCAGCGGGGTCACCTGTGTCGACCCCGTCGGCGCCGTCATCACTCCCGTGAATGCGAGGCCGGTCGCGGTATCGGTACCGCCGACCAGCACTAGCGTGCCCGTTGTCGTTCCGGCACCCAGCGTGAAATGACCCGATTCGTCCGTTATTCCCGAAGCTTCACCTGCATCAAGCTTGCCATTGCCGTTGGTGTCGGCGAATACGGTCGCACCCGTGATGTAGCCGTCGATGACGTAGCCCGATGCGGGGCTTACGGTCACGACGTGGCTGTTGCCGGCGTCAGCGACGTTGCCGGCCTCGTCGGTCGCCGTTGCGTGCAAGTTGTTGTAGCTGCCCTGCGCAAGGGTCGTGGCCAGCGCCCACGTGCCATTCGAGACGGTCGCCGGGCCGAGTAGCTGACTCCCGTTGAAGACCTGAACCTGGGTTACGCTGACATTATCGGAAACCGCCCCCGACAGGATTATTCCACCGTCGGACGAATTCGTACCGGACGAGTCCGTCGGATGAGCCAGGGTCACGCTGGTGAAGGTGATGATCGGTGCGGCCGTATCGATCTGGAAGCTCGTCGTTGCGCTGGTGTTGGCTGCGCTCGTGCTGTTTCCGGCTTCATCCGTCGCCGTCGCACTCAAATTCGCGTAGGTGCCGTCGGCGAGGTTCGACGTCAACGTCCAGGAGTGGCTGGTGTTGTCGATGACAGCGTTGCCCAGCAGCTGAGAGCCGCTGAACACCTGAACCTGCGACACCGTCACGTCGTCCGCGACGGCGCCCGACATCGTCACGAGGTTGTTGCCGGTAATGCCGTCGTTCGCGACGCCGGTGTCGACGTAAGACACCGTTCCAAAAGCGATCGACGGCGGCGTGTGATCGACTTGAAACGTTTGCGTTGCGTCAGAGTTCGCTGCCGTTCCGGTATTGCCGGCCTCGTCGGTCGCGGTCACGCTGAGATTGCTGTAGACGCCCGCCGGCAGATTCTGTGTGAGGGTCCAAGTGTGGCTGGTGTTGTCGACGGTCGCGTCGCCCAGCAACTGCGCGCCGCTGAACACCTGGACCTGCGACACCGTGACGTTGTCGCTGGTCGTGCCGGAGAGCGTAACCGTTCCGTCCTTGGTGAAGCCGGCTGTGCCGGTGTGGTCGTAGGAAACCGTGTCAAACGTGACTGACGGCGCGGTGGTATCGACCACGACAGTCGCATGGCCGGTGGTGGTCGAGTTGGTCGCTGCGTCCTTGACGACAGCCGTGAAATCATGGCCGCCCTCCGTCAGGTTGGCGGCCGTGTAGGTCCAGACGCCGGGGCTGCCCTGTGTCGCGTTGGCGAGGAAGGCGCCGTTGTCGTCGATCTCGACGGACGCGACGCCATCGGCATCGCTCGCGTTAACCGTGATGGTCTCGGTCGTGGTGTTGGTCGCCCCGGAGGCCGAGATAGCAATCGTTGCCATCGGCGCCGTGGTGTCGACCGTGACGGTTGCCAGATCGGTCGTTTTGGTCTGGTTGCCCGCGGCGTCGGTGATCACGGCGTAATACGTGTGCGCGCCATCGCCGAGGCCCGTCGCGTTGTAGGTCCAGGTGCCGTTGCCGGCGCTTCCAGCGCTCAGGGTTGCACTGCCGAGCGGCTGCGCCTTCCCCTCTTCATAGATCGCCACCGAGGCGACACCATTGATGTCGCTCGCACTCACAGTGATCACGTCGGTGGTCGATTGCGTCAGTCCCGAAACGGACTCCGAGTCCGAGATCAATGCCGGCGGCGTGGTATCGACCGTCACGGTCGCAAGATCGGCCGTCTTGGTCTGGTTGCCGGCCGTATCGACGATGACGGCGTAGAAATTGTGCGCACCGTCGCCCAGGCTGCCAGTGCTGAAGCTCCACGTCCCTCTGCTCGGAGTACCGCTGCTCAACGTTGCGGCGCCGAGCGGCTGCGCCGTCCCCTCTTCATAGATCGTCACCGAGGCAACGCCGTTCGCGTCAGTCGCGTTAACCGTGATCGTTTCGACGTTCGACTTCGTCAGCCCCGGGGCGGATTCCGAGTCCGATATCAGTGTCGGCGGCGTGGTATCGACCGTTACCGTCGTCAAATCGGCCGTCGTGGTCTGGTTGCCGGCAACGTCGGTGATGACGGCGTAAAACTTGTGCACGCCGTCTGACAGATCGGTCGCGCTGTACTTCCAAGCGCCACCGTTCAAGGTTGCGTTGCCGAGCAATTTATGCGTCACGTCATCGTAGATGGCCACAGAGGCGACGCCATTGGCATCGCTGGCCAGGATCGTGATGGATTCGACTTTTGATTGCGTCAGGCCCGAGACGGATTCCGAATCCGAAACGAGCATGGGAGCCGTGGTATCGACCTGAAAATACTGGGTCGTGCTGGCGCTGACCGAAGTGCCCGCGCTGTCGGTCGCCTGGACATTGAGCTGATTGTAAGTGCCGTTCACAAGGGGCGTCACCAACGACCACCTATGGTGGACGTTGTCCACCGTTGCCGAACCCAGCAGCGTATTGCCGTTGAAGACCTGAACCTGCGATACGGTCAAATTGTCCGTCACGGTCCCGGACAGCGTCACATTGCCATTGTTGGTGATGTGGTCACCCTGCACGCCCGTGTCGGTGAACGACACCGTGTCGAAGGTGACCTTTAGCGGTGTGGTCACGTTGAGCTGAATGGTTTCCGTCACCGACGCCTTAATTCCGGCCGTATTCGTCGCCGTGACCGTCAGGCTTGCCGAGGTCGCACCTCCCGCCTTCAGCGTCAGGCCCGTGAGCTGCGCCGGTGTCAGCGTCCAGCTCCCGTCCACGTTCTTGGTGCCGGCCGAGAGCAAGGCATCCGAGGGCACACCCTTGATCGTCAGCGAAATGGTGTCACGGGAATCGAACGGTGTTTCCGTGATGCCGAGGGCGATCGTGGTGCCGGAGCCGACCGTCAACGACGTCGGTCCCCCCAGCGTCGGGGCGACAGGATTGACCGTCAGCGCGATCGTCTTCGTAACGAAGTTTCCGGTCGACGTGTCCGTCGCCGTGACGGTCAACGTTCCAGCCGTCACCTCACCCGCCTTCAGCGTCAAGCCGGCAAGCTGGGCCTGGGTCAAGGTTGCGCTGCCGTTGACGACGGTGATGGCGCCGGCGGTGTCGCTCAACGTCACGCCGGCCGGTATTCCCGATATCGTCACCGATATGTTCGAGGTGGAGCTGACAAAGGAGAAATCGCTGGCGGTCAGGCTGGAAAGGCGCACGCCACTGAGGTCGATGGTGTCGGACGCATCGCCGGTGATGATGGTGTCGTTGCCGATCTGCTTTGCCGACGCCATCACGGCCGCGAAATTCGCAAATTGCGCGGTGCTGAGCTGGATCACGTCTTTGCTGGTGTTGAAACCGACGATCGTCTCCTTGCCGAATCCAAAGCCTGACGAAGCGATGCCGAGCGCAAGCGCAACGGTGCCGTCCTCATTGACCGATAGGCTGGTCGGCGCCGTCTGCGCCAATTGTGCCGACGACGGCAGGACGAACGTATCCTTGCCGGTTCCGACGACGACCAGGTCGTTCTGACCAAGATGGATGGTATCGTTGCCGTTGCCGGCGGTGATCACGCTGTTGGCGCCTGCGGTCAGCGTATCGTTGCCGTTGCCGACCACGATCACGCTGTTGGCGCCGACGGTCACCTGATCGTTGCCGTTGCCGGCCGTGACGATGCTGTTGTTGCCCACACTCAGCGTGTCGTTACCGTTACCGACGACAATCACACTGTTCGCGCCTGCCGTGACATGATCACTGCCGTTGCCGGCGGTGACGAGACTGTTGCTGCCTGCGGTCACCGTATCGTTGCCACTGCCGGCCACGACCACGCTGCCAGCGCCGACCGAAATGGTGTCCGCGCCATTGCCGGCAGTCACGATGCTGCCGGCGCCCGCTGTCAAACTGTCGTTGCCGTTACCGGCGACGATGACGCTGGAGTTGCCGTCGATTACGCTGGCGTTCTGGTTGCCGACGATGCTGATGACGCCGTCATTCGACATGTAATACCCCTAAAATAAATGGATCTTTTCATTTGAGATGCGGCGTTCGCCGTCGCCGAAACGGATGGATGCTCGCCGCGAGGGAGCAGCGGCGAGCAACTGGAAGGCCAATGCCTTTGCAGGTCCGCGCCAAAATCGATCGCGCGGCCTCTCGCCTGGAAAAGACGACGCACAGAAAAAGCGGTAAAATAAAACCGCGCGACTTCGTCGTCGCGGCCGGCAGTCAAAGTTGCAGGCTCGCTTCGAGCGGCATGTTTTGCCAGAAGCGGCAGGTCTTCAGCCGAAGACATCTCTCGGTTGTGGGAAAAAGGGGCGGAAACGCATTGTCGCAGTTCCGAAAACCTTTCGGCGCCGCAAGACGTCATCCAACCCCGCTCCCCAAACGCGCCAGCCCCGGCGCAGCTTTTTGACGTTTGTTAGCAATAGCTTAATTGCCGAGAGGAGCCGTTGTCAGAAATGTAATTAATATGTAACTGTGAGACATTGGGGGATGTCCCGGGTTCTGTTGAATTTCTGAAGAGGTCGGCGTTGCCCACCTTGAGCCGGTAGGCTCGGGGTGCTGATTCCACAAAGGAGAGCAACGCCATGACGAGAGATATCACACCGGCTGGTTCGCCGGCGACTGGGGCTGTGGACGAAGCGTTTGCAGAAGTGCGGGCGAGCTTTGATCGGTTCTGCCTTGCGGCGGGGATCGAGGCGCTCGGCACGATGATGGAGGCGGATGTCACGGCGGCCTGCGGGCCGCGCCACGGTCGCGATGCGGCGCGGCGGGCGCACCGTTGGGGCCGAACGCGGGGACGGATCGGCTTCCACGGCGGCAAGATCG
>NZ_AUFA01000038.1:0-65556 GCF_000426265.1 Bradyrhizobium sp. Cp5.3
AGTCCAGGCTGCCCCGGCCCTGTTTGGCACACCGAACCAAAGCGCTCATCCAAAAACTTCCAGTCGATCAGCGCCGCCAACCGCACCAGCGGATGGCCCATATCGATGATTTGATCCAGCGCCGGAAGCAGCAGGTCTTTCTGGCGATCGTCCCGCGGTTTGCTCATCGCCCTCTCCAATGCCGATGACCCGCTGTCAGGGAATCACGAATCGCTCCAGAGCAAAATCCCAAAACGCCAGAAAGCCAGGTCCAACACCCAGCTTTCCTGCAAAATCGAATACCTTATCGAGACAAATTCTTTCTATCTTTCAGGCGGATCTGCATTCTTCACGAAGGACTATCTGGGCCATCTGCGTCGCGGGGAACAGCGGATCGTCAGGGCCGAAGCGGAGCTCGTGCGACCAGCGCTTTCCCGAACATGTCCAATGCTGTGCTGCAGCGTCCCGTGCAGTCCATTGTCCTGGCGCACGGCAACGGCGTCCGGATGTGATCGCCGTCACATAACCTCGCTTCGGTCTTTCCTAGTGTCCGCTCACGCAAACACGGGGAGACGCCACATGCGCAAGATCATTCTGGTTGCCGCCATGGTTCTGGCCTCGGCCTCCGCACAGGCTGCTGGTACGCGCAGCTTGACCCTGGCTTCCGCCGAGACGCCCGCAGCTACGAACGCTACTCCTGCGGCAGCACCGGCAGAGACTCCGAAATACGTGGACCGGCCTGCCGCCGTCCCGACCACGCCTGCGGCCGCGACGACGACGCCTGCAACGAACTGCGCGCCCAGCAACGACGCCGCCAAGCCTGCACCGAAGACCACGGCGAAGGCCGACAAGCCCAGGCGCCACCGTGGCTGGACCGAGGGCCGCATCATCGGCGAGCTGCATCGCCACGGGATCTATTGGTAAGCGGCCGCTCGCCTCTCTCAAAATGCAAATGGCCGGGGTGAACCCGGCCATGCGCATTCAGGAGAGGGCTTGGTTCGAGCTTACTGCGAGACCGTCTGCACCACGCTCGAGATCGGACGCGCGCTCGACGTCGGCACTTTCAGGTCCTTGAGCAGCGCTTCGTCATATTCCGGCAGCGTCTGGAAGGTCGTCTTGGCCTTGATCTGCACGACCTTGTAGCCGCCGGCCTTCAGGCGCGCGAGCAGCGTCGGCAGCGCTTCGCCGGTGTGCTTCTGGAAGTCATGCATCAGGATGATGCCCTTGCCGAGCTTGTCGAGCTTGGTCATCACGTTGCTGACGATCTTGTCGGGCGTGCTCTCCTTGCGGAAATCGAATGAGTCGAGATCGGTCGAGAACATCGCGACGTTGCGGGTGCCGAAATAACTCACGATCGCCGGATTGTGCTGGAGCTGCGGGAAGCGGAAGAACGGTGCCGGATTGGTGCCGAGCGCGAACTTGACCGCGCTAAAGCCCTTCTCGACCTCGTCCTTGGCTTGGCTCTCCGTCATCTTCTTGCTGTTGAGATTGACGTGCGACCAGGTGTGCGCGCCGACGGTATGGCCCTGGGCCAGCACCTGGCGCAGGATTTCCGGATGATAAGTCGCGTGCTTGCCGACCGCAAAGAACAGGCCCTTGGTGCATTCGTCGGCGAGCGCCTTCAGCACGGCCGGCGTGTTGTTCGGCCACGGACCGTCGTCGAAGGTCAGCACGACCTCCTTGTCGGTCAGGAAGTCGAACTGCTTGAAGTGCTCGAAGCCGAAGCCGGGGCCGCCGGTGGTGTCGATCTCGACCACGCGGGCGACGCCAAGGGCGTTCGGATTGGCGCAGGTCGATTTCTGCTGAACCGGCATGGCCGGTGCGGGAGCGGACGCCTGAGCGACCGCAAGTGTCGCCGGCTTGCCCGAGAGTGCGGCGGTGACCTCGATGTCATCCCTGGCGGCCAGTTTCGCCGGTGCCGGCAACGGATCGGCGGCACGGGCGGCAATCGTCTTGGGCGCGGCCTGTTCGGCGCGCGAGGAATAAAAGAACCAACCTCCGGCGGCGATCACGACCGCCGCAATTACACTGGCCAGCATCAGGCCCAACGCATTACGCATCGCGCTACTCTTTCCAATTACGCAACCAAACCAGCGGTTTCTTTCCCGCGCCGAGCTATTAATGCGAAGGAAGAGTTAACGTGACACCAACACGACAGCGGTTCCGAAGGAATTTCAGGGAGGTGCGCCAAAGTGACCGATGTCACAGTGGCTGACTGTCCCGTGACCGTCATCACAGTGGAAACGACTTTGCTGGAACATCGTAGCTCCCATCAACAACCGGCCCCGCTTTCCGCGGCGCCAATGGGAGCTTCAAATGACCAAGTCTTTGATGAGCACGTCTCCGAGGAGCAAGATCCGCGACGCCAGCCTGGCTCTGGGCTTTGCCGCCATCGTCTCCATCCTGTTCGCGACAGCCAGCTTCGCGTTCTCGTCCGAGGCGCAGCAGATGTGCACCGGCGACGCCTTCCGCCTGTGCTCGTCGGAAATCCCCAATATTCCGAAGATCACCGCCTGCATGATCAAACACCGCACCGATCTCAGCGCCGGCTGCCGCGCGGTGATGGACAAGGACCTCGCCAAGGGCGCGTCACGCAAGGTCGCTGACGCCCAGGACAACAAGTAACAGCGCACACGACGAATCCGTCGTTTACGTCCTTTAGCTCCATCGCGACGTGCCCCGGCGTGAAAGCCGGGGCCACGCGGCAGCGCCAGCGCGGTCCACCAACAAAGCCGTTGCGGCGGTGGAACCATCGCTTTAGCTTCGCCCGCCTATCGTTCGGGTACGAGGCAATGACGCGATGAGCAGAATTCTTTTGATGATTCCGTTGGCCCTGATCGCATCGAGCGCATCGGCGCAGCAGCAGCCGGGGCACGACGCCTGCGCGCGCGATGTCTCGCGTCACTGCCGCGCCGTGATGAACAATGGCGATTCAGCCGTGCTCGCCTGCCTCAAGCAAAACCGCACGCGCCTCAGCAAGGCCTGCGACAAGGTGCTGACCGAGCACGGGCAGTAGTTTCTCCCCCGTCATTCCGGGGCATCGCGCGGCGATGAACCCGGAATCCATCGAGCCGCATTCGCCTGGAGGAATGGATTCCGGGCTCGCGCCTGACGGCGCGCCCCGGAATGACGAGGGAGAAGGCTTACGTACTGCTTCCCGCCGCGGTCGCGACCACCGGCAGCACTTCGGCGCTTGCGCGGTCCGGCGTCTCTTCCTTCCAGCGCACCGAGCCGAACGGGCGCTCCAGCATGCGGCGGATCCGCACCGGCTCGGGGCCGATGTGGAAGTCGATCGCGCTCTGGTGCAGCGCGCGTTCGGATTGGGTCGAGCGGTTGCGCTGGCGCAAATAATCGAGCCAGGTCGGGCAGTGATAGCGTTCGGTCCACAGCTCCGGATCGGCGATGTCGCGCGCGATCGACCAGCCATAGGCGCCGTTGCGCTGGCGACTGAGCTGCACGTCCTGCATCACATTGTGGAAGGCGCGCGCATTCTCCTGCGCCACGCGATATTCGATCTCGACCACGAGGGGGCCGCTGCGCCCCGTCAGCGACAACCGCACTTCCGGATCGGCCAGCACCTCGGCATCCTCGTTGCGCGCGCCGACGCGCGGCATCGCAAGCCAAAGTCCCAGGAGCGGCGAGATCAGCATCAGGCCAGCCGCGACCAGCAGCGCGACCTCCACGCCGGCGTAGTCGGTGAGGTGACCCCAGCCCCAGGCGCCGATCGCAATGCCGCCCGAAATCGAGGCCTGGAATGCCGCGAGCGATCGTCCTGCGACCCAGCGCGGCGCCGAGAGCTGCACGCCGATATTGAACAGCGCGACGGCGGCCATCCAGACCGCGCCCGCCAGCACCAGCGCGGTCGCGGTCAGCACCGGCTCGCTGCTCAAGGCAAGCGCGGCCATCGCGAACGCCATCGAGATGGTGCAGGCGCGAATCGCGGCCTCGCCGCTCATGCGCTTGCGCAGCTCGTGAATGTTGAGCGCGCCGACGACCGCGCCCATGCCGAAGGCGCCCAGCATGATGCCGTAGGTCTGGGCGCCGCCATGCAGGAGGTCGCGCGCGACCAGCGGCATCAGCGCCATGATGGCGCCGCCGATCAGGCCCATCACCAGCGTGCGCAGCAGCACAATCTTGATCGGCGGCGAATTGGTGATGTAGCGGAAGCCGGAGACCATGGCCCGGTTGAGCTTTTCCCGCGGCAGGCGCGAGGGCTCGGTGGTGCGTCGCCAGAGCAGCAGCACCACCAGAAGGGGCAGATAGAGGATGGCGTTGCAGGCAAAGGCGGCGACCGCGCCGGCCGCGGCGACGATGACGCCGCCGACCGCGGGACCGAAGCTGCGCGCGATGTTGTAGCTGATGCCGTTCAGCGCGACCGCCGACGGCAGCGCATCCGGCGGCACCTGTTCACTGACCGACGACTGCCAGGCCGGACCGAACAGCGCATTGCCGCTGCCGACGACGAAGCAGAAGGCGAGCAGTGTTTCCGGGGTGATCAGCTTGAGCCCGGCCAGGATCGTGAGCGCGGTCGCGCCGATCAGCGCGATCGAGAGCGACACCAGGGTCACGATGCGGCGGTCATACATGTCGGCGATGGCGCCGGCCGGCATCGAGATCAGCATGATCGGCAGCATCAGCGCGGTCTGCACCAGCGCCACCTTGTCGGCCGAGGCCGCCATCTGCGTCATCGCCCAGGCGGCGCCGACGCCCTGGATCAGGAGGCCAAGATTGGAGAGCAGGCTGGCGAGCCAGATGCGCCGGAACACGGTGTACCGCAGCGGTGCGGTGATGCCGTCGGCGGCAATTCTCTGACGTCTCGGCTGCTCGGTCATATCCCCTTCCATTTGGGTTGGCAGAAGTGGTCTTGGCAGTTTCGGCGATTCCAGCGGGTTCAGTGATGCCCGCGAAAGTCCTTCGCTGTCCAGTGCTTAGACGTCTATAAGCGGTGCAAAGGCGTGAGTTCGCCCGAAAGGAACATGATGAAGCTGTCGCGACGGACCATCCTGCAAGGCATCAGTGCCCTGCCCTTCGCGGCTGCGAGCGTCCGGATCGACGCCTTGGCCCAGACCGCGCCCGCGACCTCCGAGGTGCCGCCGATCCTGTTCGTCCATGGCAATGGCGACTACGACGCGCTCTGGATGACCACAATGTGGCGGATGGAATCGAACGGCATTGCGCGCGATCGCCTGCTGGCAATCAATTTCACCGATCCCCTGGCGCGTAGCGACGACAAGGTCGAGCAGGCGGGCCGCTCCTCAACCGCGGACCAGCGCCGCGAGCTCGCCGCTGCCATCGCGGAGCTGAAGCGCCGCACCGGTGCGACTCGCGTGGCGCTGGTCGGCAGCTCGCGTGGCGGCTACGCGATCCGCAACGTCATCAAGAACGGCGGCGCTGATGATGTCAGCCACGCCGTGCTGTGCGGCACGCCCAACCACGGCGTCTTTGCGACCGACGACGCGCTCGGCAGCGAATTCAACGGCCGCGGTGCGTTCCTGCGTGGTCTGAATGAAGGCGAGAGCGAGGTGACGCCGGGCCCGGCCTTCCTCACGCTGCGCAGCGACGGCATGGATAAGTATGCGCAAGCCGATGGCCGCTTCATCGGCAAGCCCGGCATGCCGACCGGCGTCACCACAGAGGGGCCGGAGCTGAAGGGCGCCACCAATCTCGTGCTCGGCGCACTCGATCATCGCGAGGTGGCGTTTCATCCGCGCGCCTTCCGCGAGATCTACAAATTCATCGCGGGGCGTGAGCCCGCGCGCATCGCGGTTCTGCCGGAGCAGAGCGTCAGGCTGAGCGGCCTCGTCACGGGCACGCCCGGCGGCGTGCCGACCAATCGCCCGGTCGCCGGCGCAACGGTCGAGATCTTCCGCGTCGATCCCGAAAACGGCGAGCGCAAGGGCAGCAATGCGGTGCATAGCTCGACAACGGCGGCCGACGGCCGCTGGGGGCCGGTACAGGTCGACCCCTCCTGGTCGCTCGAATTCGTCCTGACTTCGCCGGACGCGCCGACGACGCATATCTACCGCTCGCCGTTCCCGCGCTCGTCCGACGTCGTGCACCTGCGTGCCGCGCGTCCGCTCGGGCCGGCCGACAAGGATGCTGGCGCAGTCGTGATCATGTCCCGCCCGCGCGGCTATTTCGGCCTGCCGCGGGACGTGGTGCTGTTCGACGGCAAGGAGCCGGCCGACGTCAAGCCGGGCGTGCCCACGGATGCGGCAGCAACCCTGCGCCTTCTGCTCGCCGACGTCGGGCGTAACATCGTGGCCGAATTTGGCGAAGAACGGATTGTGGCGCGGGCCTGGCCTGCCGCCGAGAACAGGATTGCGATTGCCGAACTGACTTACTAGCTATTTGGCCACGCGAGACTTCTCAACGAACGATCTGCGGGGAGAGAGCCATGAACATCGCCAGCGTGCGTCGGCCTATCGTCCCCCCAGCCCCGCCGCGCGCGCCGGACGACATGTCGTTCCTGAGCAAGCTCGCGGTGATCCGGCGAAACATGATCGCGACCTGGGGGCAGCGTGCCTATGAGGAAGAGATCATCCCGGGCCGCTTCATCTTCCGCAACAGTTTCATCCTGAACCGCCCGGATGCGATCCGGCATGTTCTGCTCAGCAACTACGAGAACTACACGCGCACGCCGGCGGGCATCCGCATGCTGCGTCCCGTGCTCGGTGACGGTCTTCTGATCGCGGAAGGTCATTCCTGGACGTTTCAGCGCCGCACCCTTGCGCCGGCGTTTACGCCGCGCGCCACCGCCAACCTCGTCCCGCATATGACCGCGGTGCTCGACGAGACCATCGCGATGCTGGATGGGCGCGTGGGCGAAGCTGTCGACCTCCGCGAGGTCATGCAGCGCATGACGCTCGAGATTGCCGGACGCACCATGTTCTCCTTCGGCATGGACCGGCATGGTCCGACCTTGCGCAACTTCATCATGGAATATGCCGAGCGGCTGGGACGGGCGTATTTCCTCGACATGGTGCTGCCGGTGTCCTGGCCGAGCCCGATGGATTTTGCCCGCGCCCGCTTCCGCAAGCGCTGGACCGAATTCGTCGCGATGCTGATCGCCGAACGGCGTGCGGTGGGCAAGAAGGACGGTGCACCGCCGCGCGATCTGTTCGATCTCATGGACGAGGCGCGCGATCCCGAAACCGGCAAGGGCTTTTCCGACGCGCAGCTCGTCGATGAGGTCGCGACCATGATTCTCGCGGGTCACGAGACCACGGCGACCGCGCTGTTCTGGGCGTTGTATCTGCTCGCGCTCGATCCGGAGACGCAGGGGGAAGTTGCCTCCGAGACCCGCGGCGAACACCTCGACAGCATCGCGGACATCGATCGCCAGAAATTCACCCGCGCGGTGATCGAGGAGACGATGCGGCTCTATCCGCCCGCCTTCCTGATTGCGCGGGCGGCCCGCGACAAGGACAATGCGGCGGGCGTCGCGATCGGCAAGGGCGACATCATCATGATCGCGCCGTGGCTGTTGCACCGCCACGAGAAGCTGTGGGATCAGCCGAACGCGTTCATCCCGAAACGCTTCATGTCGGCCGAGGCACCCGACCGCTTCGCTTACTTGCCATTCGGCGCGGGGCCGCGCGTCTGCGTCGGCGCGCCGTTTGCTCAGGCAGAATCCGTGCTGGCGCTGGCGAGGCTCATCGGGGCGTTCCGCGTCGAGCTCGTCGACACCAATCCCGTCATTCCGCTCGGCGTCGTCACGACCCAGCCGGATCACTCACCCATGTTCCGCATCACGCGTCGGTGACAGGCGATTGCCATCGCCGATGGCGTGATACACCCGAGATAGAGCCCCCGCCATGAGCGACACACAGGCGCAGTTTTCCGTTCTGAAGCAGACCGCAGATCCGAAGGTCGTCGACGCGATTGAGCAACTGGTCGCGCAGGGCGGGGATCACGAGCTCAATCGCATCAATGTCATCGACTTCTCGAAGCGACATGATCTCGACGAAGAACGCTCGATCTCGGCTTTCCTGCATTCGGCGCGACTAGGCCTGTTCGATCTCGGCTGGAACGTGCTGTGCCCGGGTTGCGGCGGCGTGCTTGGGGCGCACTCGACCCTGAAGGCGCTCAAGCCCGATGATTATCACTGCGCGCTGTGCGCCTGCGGCTACAAGCCGAACGTCGACGATCAGGTCGAAGTGTCATTCACGGTCAACCCCCGGGTGCGGCGAATTGCTGCCCATGATCCCGACACGCTGCCCGTGTGGGAGTACTACAAGCAGATGTACTGGAGCTCCGGCGTCGATTTCACGGAGGAATCGGTTGCAACGCTGGCGAACGAGGTGACGCTGGAGACACGCGATCTGCCGCGCGGCGAAACAACGACAATCCTGCTGCAGCTTCCCCAGCAGTTCATCATCGTTTTCGAGCCGATCACGCACGCTGCGCTGTTCATCGACGTGCAGGGCGAGCCGGTCAGCGAGCCGCAGGAGCTCTCGATCACCTACACCAACGAACCGGCGCCGACAAAGACGGTCAACCTGCGCCCAGGTCCGCTAAACCTCACGCTCAAGAACCGGGCGAGCACCCGCGCGCTTCCATCGATATTCATCGCGGCCGAGGCGCTCCATCATCTCATCGGCAAGCGCAAGCCGTTCCTCACCGCCAAGCGGATGCTGTCGAACCAGACCTTTCGCGATGTGTTCAAGGCCGACAACCTCAACATCGACCAGCGGCTCCAGATCACCTCGCTGACGTTCCTGTTCACTGATCTGAAGGGCTCGACCGCGCTCTACGAGCGCGTCGGCGATCTCGCCGCCTTCGATCTCGTGCGCGCGCATTTCCACGCATTGCTTGAGATCATCTCTTCGGAGAAGGGCGCGGTGGTGAAGACCATCGGCGATGCCGTGATGGCGACCTTCATTCGTCCCGAGCATGCGATCGTCGCGGGCCTGAGGATGCGCGCGGCCATGGACAAGCTCAACGAGCAGCGCGGCACCACCGATCTGATCGTCAAGATCGGCATCCATGAAGGGCCGTGCCTCGCGGTGATGCTCAACGAGCGGCAGGACTATTTCGGCCAGACCGTCAACATCGCCGCGCGCGTGCAGAGCCTGTCGACCGCGCAGGAGATCCACATCACCGGCCCGGTGCTGGATGCGCCGGCTGTCGCCGAGCTCCTGGAGCAGCGCGCGATCAGGCCGATCCAGAAACAGGCCGCGCTGCGCGGCATCGCCGACAAGATGGTGGTGTACGAGATACCGTGATGTTGTCGTCCGGCGAAGGCCGGGACGACAACAGATTGCAGAAACGTAATGCACACGCCGAACTGACGCACGTTGCGCCGGTTGAGTTTCCTGCTCATATAATGGCTTGTAGAAGCCGCTTCCCGCGGCTTCATCGATTTCGGTGGGACTCATGCTGGACGGCCTGCGCCAATTCATCGCTGAGATTGTTGCTCCCCATGCCCAGGACCGCGCCTTCGGCGACAGCGATTACCGGCTGGCGGCAACCGCGCTGTTGATCCATGTGATCTCGCTGGACGGCCAGCCGACCGAGGCCGAGCAGCGCAAGCTGCATAGCCTGATCGAAAGCCATTTCGGGCTGGATCACGGCACCGCGGACCGCCTGATCGCGGACGCGACCCAGGTCGAGGGCGAAGCCGTCGATCTCTACCATTTCACCAGCGTCATCATGCGTTCGGTCGACGAAGACGGACGCAAGCGCATCGTCCAGATGATGTGGGAGCTGGTCTATGCCGACGGCCAGGTGACCGAGTTCGAGGACAACGTCGTCTGGCGCGCGTCCGACCTGCTCGGCGTGTCGCAGCGCGACCGCATCGACCTGAAGCACGCCATCGCCAATCGCGCAGGTGGTCAGGTGAAGGATGGCGTCGTCGACGCCTGAGCCGGTTCGTCCCGCCGCTCGCTCCGGTGGTGATCACGACATGACGAAACTTTAATGTATCGGCGGACCGCCCTCGCCGCAGAAAACGCCTGCAAATCAGCGGGTTTTTCCGCTTTGCCTATCATTCGTGCAACGCGCCATGCCGCCGGGCAGCTTGCGTCGCGCACAGGGCCCATGCTCTCGTTTCGGCGTTGTCGTTAGCATTTTCCCGCCGTCAAGAGATTTGGATCGTGACCGAGCGCGTGACGCTGATTACCGGTGCTTCGGCCGGCATAGGTACGGAACTGGCGCGCGTGTTCGCCGCGAACGGACACCGCCTGGTGTTGACGGCGCGCAGGGCCGATCGCCTCGAGGCACTGGCGAACGAGCTCTCGGCCAAGAGCGGCAAGAAGCCGATCATTGTCCCCTGCGATCTCGAAGCGGCCGATGCCGGCGAGAAGATCGCGGCAGCGCTCGCGGCCGAAGGCGTCGAGCTCGATCACCTCGTCAACAATGCAGGCTTTGGCGTGTTCGGCGATGCGATTGAGTGTGATCGCGCCGAGCAGCTCGGCATCGTCGACGTGAACATCCGCGCGTTGACCGATCTGTCGCTGCGCTTTGCCGACCAGCTCGTCAAGAATAAGGGCGGCATTCTCAATGTCGGCTCGATCGCCGGTTTCCTGCCCGGCCCCGGCATGGCCGTGTACTACGCATCCAAGGCCTATGTGATCTCCTTCACCGAGGCCTTGCGATCCGAACTCGGCAAGCGCGGTGTTCGCGTCACCGTCCTGTGCCCGGGTCCGGTGCCGACGGAGTTTCAAGCGCGCGCGGGCTTTGCTCCGGGATTTGATTCCGTGATCCTCAACGTCTCGGCTGCCGATGTTGCGCAGGCCGCCTATCGCGGTCTGATGGCCGATAAACGGGCGGTCCTGCCCGGGCTCGGCATCAAGATCGTGCCGTTCCTGCTGCGCCTGTTTCCGCGCGGCTTCATCCTGGCCGCGGTCGGCCGGTTTCAGACGCGCAAGCGCTAGGATACGGGCGCGGCAGCCCGTATTGGCCCGGGGCTTGCTTCATGAACCCCGTGTGCGCGAACTCACACGAAATTAACGATCGCTTAGCTATGCTGGCGGTCTGAATCGATAGCACCCGCAGAGGCAATGTCGTTCCGGACGGACAGGTTTGGTGGCGCAGAGGTGGTGCCCTTCCCGCGAAGGGCGCCCGGCGCGGCCGCCTCCGATCGCGAGAGCCGTCTGCCGGTTCTGATCGTCCTGCACCAGGAATCCTCCACCCCCGGCCGTGTCGGCAACGCCTTGCGCGCGCTCGGCCATCGCCTCGACATCCGCCGGCCGCGCTTCGGCGATCCCTTGCCCGAAACGCTCGAGAAGCATGCCGGTGCCGTGGTCTTCGGCGGGCCGATGAGCGCCAATGATTCCGACGACTACATTCGCCGCGAGATCGACTGGATCGAAATTCCGCTCCGCGAACAGCGCCCGTTCCTCGGCATCTGCCTCGGCGCGCAGATGCTCGCGATGCAGCTCGGTGCCCGCGTCGCGCCGCATCCCGACGCGCTGACGCAGATCGGCTATTACCCGATCCGCCCGACCGCGGCAGGACGAGCGGTTTGCCCGGATTGGCCGGGGAAGGTCTATCACTGGCATCGCGAGGGTTTTGAGCTGCCTGTCGGCGCCGAACTGCTCGCCGAAGGCGATGATTTTCCGGTGCAGGCGTTTCGGACCGGCAATGCCGTCGGCGTCCAGTTTCATCCTGATGTGACCTACGCGATGATGCATTGCTGGACCACGCGCGGCTATGACGGTCTGAGCGCGCCCGGCGCGCGGCAGCGGCATCATCATTTCGCGGATCGCGCCGTCTATGACGTCGCGGAGCGCGCCTGGCTCGATCATTTCATCGAGGGCTGGCTGGTGCGCCGGCCGATGCTGGCACAAGCGGCCGAGTGATCGCGCGCCGCGCCTTGTCCTTGCCTCATCGCTGGATGTGCTAGGCTTGCTCCCAATGAGCACGCGCATACGCGTGCGGATAAAAGGGAGAGCGCCGTGGCCTATGAACACATTCTCTATGAGGTGAGCGACAAGGTCGCGACCATCACGCTCAATCGCCCCGATCGCATGAATGCGTGGACGCCGATCATGGAGCGCGATGTGCGCCACGCGATAGAAGCGTCAGCCGCTGACGAGAATGTCCGCGTCATCGTGCTGACCGGCGCGGGCCGCGCCTTCTGCGCCGGTGCCGACATGGATGCGCTGAAAGGCCTCGATCCCGATGACGTCAGGCGCGCATCGAACCTGCCGCCCTTCGACATGAACCGTCGCCCGGACTGGCAGACGCGCTATGGCTTCTATCCGTCGATCGGAAAACCCGTCATCGCGATGCTCAATGGCGCCACCGCCGGCATCGGGCTCGTGCACGCGCTCTATTGCGACCTGCGCTTTGCCGCCGACAACACCGTATTCACCACCGCCTTCGCGCGGCGCGGGCTTATCGCCGAGCATGGAATCTCCTGGATGCTGCCGCGCATCGTCGGCCATGCCAATGCAATGGATCTGTTGCTGTCGGCCCGTCGCGTTGCAAGCGACGAGGCGCTGCGGATCGGGCTGGTCAACCGGCTCTGCCCGCCCGAGAAGCTGCGCGAGGAGACCTTTGCCTACGCCCGCGATCTCGCCGATTTCGTCTCGCCGAGTGCCATGGCCGTGATCAAGCGGCAGCTCTACGAGGCGCCGTTCCAGACGCTGGCCGAAGCCACGATCGAGGCCAACCGGGAGATGCTGATCGCGCTGGGCGGCAGCGATTTCAGGGAGGGCGTGGCGAGCTTCATGGAGAAGCGGCCGCCAAGGTTTACGGGGAGGTAGGGCTGAATTTGGGGACTTCGGTCCGTCTTCGCCCTTTGGGCTTCGCCTGACACCGCGCTTCGCCGTTCAGGCTCCGGCGTGGCTGCGCCACGCGTAGCCCGAAGGGCGAAGCGTGGTGGAGCCAGGCGGGATCGAACCGCCGACCTCGTCATTGCGAACGACGCGCTCTCCCAGCTGAGCTATGGCCCCGTCGCGGGCCGCTCTGGTAAACGCGGCCGACAACCGGGCGCCATTTAAGTCCCCGCCAAGGTCAAGTCAAGGACGGGCGTAACCCGGTTTTAGCCTTATCCGGGCCCGGACTTCCCTTGTTTGAGCCGGGGGGAACCGATATCTAGCAAAAGGCGTCACATCCCCACCGGAACCAGAGTTTCCCCAGCCATGCGTGCCGTTCTCGACATCGTCATCATCGTGCTCGACCTCTACGTCTGGCTGCTGATCATCTCCGCGATCCTGTCGTGGTTGATCGCCTTCAACGTCGTGAACACCCGCAATCAGTTCGTCTCGGCCGTGGCGGAGTTCCTGTACCGGATCACCGAGCCGGTGCTGGCGCCGATTCGCAACTTCATGCCCAATCTCGGTGGCATCGACATCTCGCCGATCATCCTGATTCTGATCATCATGTTCATCGAACGGGTGATCATGTACTACATCTACCCGAACGTGCTCTAACGCGGCGCGGGCGGAGCCTTGGTCGCAAGCGAGCCCTGGCGCATCTCCGCCTCGGGCATCAGCATCGCTTTGCGGGTGACACCGCGCGGCGGCCGCGACGGCATCGACGGGATCGAGCAGCTTTCCGACGGCCGCAGCGTGCTCAAGGTGCGCGTGCGTGCCATTGCCGATGGCGGCGAGGCCAATCGGGCGGTATTGGCACTGCTGGCGAAATCGCTCGGCGTGCCCAAGGCCAGCGTGAAGCTCCTGTCCGGAGCAACGTCGCGCTTGAAGCAGATCGGGGTCGATGGCGATCCGGAGCGGCTCGGCGACACGCTGCGGCAGCTCGCCTCGGCCAAACCCAAGACCTAAAGGACGAGACCTAAGGAACCGACATGACGGCCAAGATCATCGATGGGAAAGTCATTGCCGCGGAGCTTCGCGGCCGCGTCGCCGACGAGGTCGCCCGCGTCAAGCGCGAGCACAATCTGGTGCCGGGGCTTGCGGTGGTGCTGGTCGGCAATGACCCGGCGAGCGAGGTCTATGTCCGCTCCAAGCACACCCAGACCCAGGCCGCGGGCATGGCCTCGTTCGAGCACAAGCTGCCGGCCGATGTGTCGCAGGCCGACCTGCTGGCGCTGGTCGCAAAGCTCAACCGCGAGCCCGCCGTGCACGGCATTCTGGTGCAGCTGCCGCTGCCGAAGGGCCTCAACACCGAGGCCGTCATCAATGCCATCGATCCCGCCAAGGACGTCGACGGGCTGCATCCGAACAATGCCGGCCGGCTCGCCGGCGGATTCGAGGCGCTGTCGCCCTGCACGCCGCTCGGCTGCATCATCCTGACCAAAAGCGTGCACGCCTCGCTCGAAGGCATGAACGCCATCGTCATCGGTCGTTCCAACCTGGTCGGCCGTCCGCTGGTGCAATTGCTGCTGAACGAGAACGCCACGGTGACGATCGCGCATTCGCGCTCGCGCGACCTGCCCGGGCTCGTGAAGCGCGCCGACCTCGTCTACGCCGCGGTGGGCAAGCCCGAGATGGTGCGCGGCGACTGGCTGAAGCCGGGCGCGACCGTGATCGACGTCGGAATCAACCGCATTCCGAAGGATGACGGCAAGACCCGCCTCGTCGGTGACGTCGCCTATCAGGAAGCACTTGGGGTTGCCGGCGCGATCACGCCGGTGCCGGGCGGGGTCGGCCAGATGACGGTGGCCTGTCTCCTGGTGAATACGCTGCGCGCCGCCTGTGCGATCGCAGGCCTGCCGAAACCGGCGGTGTAGGATTTCTTCACCTCGCCCAGCTTGCGGGGAGAGGTCGGCGCGAAGCGCCGGGTGAGGTGGACTCTCCGCGAGTCTCTTTGTCACCGAAGTTGCGGAGGCAGCCCCTCATCCCAACCCTCTCCCCGCAAGCGGGGCGAGGGAGCAGAGCCGGGTCCGGGACACAGAGCTCAGGCCTTCTTTTTCTTCTCGCGATCCATGCCTTCGAGGATCAGCTTGTGCGCGTCCTCCGGGCCGCCCCAGCGCAGGATCTTCACCCACTTGCCCTTCTCGAGATCCTTGTAGTGCTCGAAGAAGTGCTGGATCTGCTGCAGCGTGATGTCCGGCAGGTCGCTGTACGACTTCACCTTGTCGTAGCGCTGCGTCAGTTTTGACGATGGCACCGCCAGAATCTTCTCGTCGCCGCCGGCTTCGTCCTCCATGAACAGCACGCCGACCGGGCGCACGCTCATCACGGCGCCGGGGATGATGGCGCGGGTGTTGACGATCAGGACGTCGCAGGGGTCGCCGTCGTCGGACAGCGTGTGCGGGATGAAGCCGTAGTTACCGGGGTAACGCATCGGCGTGTAGAGGAAGCGGTCGACGACCAGCGTGCCGGCCTCCTTGTCCATCTCGTATTTGATCGGTTCACCGCCCACAGGCACTTCGATGATGACGTTGACTTCGTGTGGGGTGTTGGTCCCGATCGAGACCGCATCGATACGCATTCAAGGCTCCGTTGTTGCCGAGGTGAAATCGCGCCCGGCAGCGATTTTGGCATTGTCATACGCGGGCTGGGCCCGCCTATCCATCGAACTTTTGTGAAATTATGAATCCAGCGACCACCGGCTCAAAAGGCAACGGTATCGACGGAGGGAATCGCTGCCGGCTGACGTTTCAGCAGCTCAATTGGTCCAAGCGAAGGCGACCTTGTCGAGCGATTTCGGCCCGAACCGCTCCGAGGAGCGCGCCACCATGCGGCCACCCAGCGCCCGGTAAAACTCCGTCGCCGGATCGTTGTCGGAGAGCGCCCACACCACCATGCTCTTCAAATTGCTCTGCATCAGGTCGCGGCGGGCGGCGGCGAACAGGCGCCGGCCGAAGCCGAGGCCCTGGAATTCGGGACGCAGATAGAGTTCGTAGATCTCGCCGTCGAAATGCAGGCTACGGGCGCGGTTGCGACCGTAGTTGGCGTAGCCGGCGATCTTGTCGCCGAATACCAGCACGCTGACGCGGCTGCCCTTGCGGATCGCGCTGTCCCACCATTGCGGACCGCGGCGGTTGATCAGCTTTTCCAGCTCTGCGCCGGGAATGATGCCCTGATAGGCCGAGCGCCAGGCTTCGTCATGGGTGGACGCCACCGCAGTCGCATCTGCAGCTTTGGCCGGCCGGACCTCGATCAGGGTTGTGCTCATGGACACGATCAAACCAAGTCGCCGCGCCGGCGGCAAGACCTATCGTTAATTATGGGTTAACCTGTGGACTTTCTGCATCAGTATTTTGACCATGTTGTACCGAAAGAGGACAAGACGGCGCTTTGACCGGCAATGGCTTGTCGTACGTCGGTGCAAAACTGCGTTGCGGCAGCGAATGGACGGCAGGAGCTACGCAGAAAGTCCGCCCAGAATGATTCGTTCCTACTAGTCTGGCCTTCGCGATCCCTCTCGCTTCCAGCGATTCATGCGGTTTTCTTACGCGCTTGCCCTTCTGCCCGTACTGGCCGCGCTCATCGCGCCGCCGCTGCGCGCGCAAGTCGCGTTGGGTCCCTCTGGCGAGGAAGGCGAGCCGTTTCGGCGGCAGCAATGGCGCGTGCCATCGCCGGGCAGTGAGGTTGCGTCACATGCCCTGCTCTTTCGTCCCGCAGGCGACGGGCCGTTTCGGCTCGCCGTCATCGCCCATGCCTCGACGCAGAACGTGCTGCGTCGCGCGCAAATGCCGCAACCGGAATACCGCGCGCTCGTTGCGTTTCTCACTGTGCGCGGCTTTGCCGTGCTTGTGCCGGAACGGCTCGGCCATGGCGCGACCGGCGGCCGCTATGTCGAGGACCAGGGCGGCTGTGACGAGGCCGATTATGTGCATTCAGGCCGCATCACCGCGGACGAGATTTCGTTCGCTCTGGAATTCCTGCGGAAGCAGGATTTCGTCCGCAAGGACGGTGCTGTCGTGATCGGCCATTCCGCCGGCGGATGGGGCGCGCTGGCGCTCGCCAATGCCGATCCGAAGACCATTTCCGCGATCATCGTATCTGCGCCCGGCCGCGGCGGCCACGCCAATGACGTCCCGGACAAAGTTTGCGCGCCAGATGCGCTGAAGCTCGCGGCGGGTGAATTCGGCAAGGCCGCACGCGTGCCTGTGACGTGGTTCGTGGCGGCGAACGATACATATTTTTCGCCGGCCTTCGCGGGGCAATTGGCCGATGCGTTTCGCAGCGCCGGTGGCAAAGTGGATTTCCAGGCGGTGCCGGCCATTGGCAGCGAAGGCCACTGGATGATCGAGACGGAGGCGGGCGTCAAAGCCGCGGGCAAGGCGCTCGAACGTGCGCTGAACCTGCCAAGGCCGGTTGCGACCAAGAAGCCATGACACTGTATTTCCTGATCAAATATCTGCATGTGCTCGGCGCCATCGTCATTCTCGGCACTGGAGCCGGCATCGCCTTCTTCATGCTGATGGCGCATCGCACGCAGGACGCGGAATTCATTGCGCGCACCGCGTCGGTGGTGGTGATCGCGGACGCGATCTTCACGTTCTCGGCCGTGATCATGCAGCCGGTCAGCGGCGGTCTCCTGATGATGCTCTCCGCCACGTCGATCACGGAGCGCTGGCTACTCGCCGCGCTCGCGCTCTATGTCGTGGCCGGTCTGTTCTGGATCCCCGTCGTGCTCATGCAGATCGAGATGCGCGATCTCGCGCGCAAGGCCGCCGACCAGCGCACCGCCCTCCCACCGCGCTATTTTGTGCTGTTCCGCCGCTGGTTCGCGTTCGGCTTTCCCGGCTTCGGCGCGACCATGCTGATCCTCTGGCTGATGATCGCAAAGCCGTTTTGAGGGACGCGATGAGTAAGGCCAACGTTCTCCTGCTCGGCGCTTCCGGCCTGATCGGCCGCTTCGTCACCGATGATCTCCGGGCGCGAGGCTTTCGCGTGATCGGTCTCGCGCGGAGCCTGTCGCCAGCGCAGAAGATGAGCCCGCTGGACATCGAACTGCCGATCCTCTTCCTCGATGCGGCCGCGCTGACGCATCTCTTGAACGAGCACGCGGCCGACGTCGTCGTGAACTGCCTTGGCGTGCTCCAGGACGGCGCTGGTAGCGACACCAATGCCGTGCATCGCGATTTCGTCGCGCGCCTGCTTGAGGCGATCGGCGATAGCGGCCGTGCGATCCGCCTCGTGCACGTCTCGATCCCCGGGACGGCTGAGGCCGATCGCACCGCGTTCGCAACGACCAAGCGCGAGGCCGAGCGGGTGATCGCGGCCTCCGGCATCGTCCATGCGATCCTGCGGCCTGGCTTCGTGGTCGCACCGTCAGCCTATGGCGGCAGCGCCCTGCTGCGGGCGCTCGCCGCGTTTCCGATTGATCTGCCGGACAAGGAGATGGCGACGCCGTTCCGGCCCGTCGCAGTCGAGGATATTGCCGCCACCATCGCCTGGCTTGCCGCGCGCGATATCGATGATGCGTCGGTGAAGGCCGTGAGCTGGGACCTGATGCAATCAGAGCCGGTCACGATGGCCGGCGTCATCAAGCAGTTTCGCGTTGCGTTCGGCACGGCCGGCTGGCCGCATGTTGCGATGCCGTCGTTTGCACTCGAACTCGGGGGGAAACTAGGCGATGTCGCCAATTATCTTGGCTGGATGCCGCCAATGCGTTCGACGGCCATCACTGAGTTGCGCCGCGGTGTCAGCGGTGATCCCTCGGCGTGGATCGCCGCGACCGGAATTGCGCCGAAAACGCTGACGGATGCGATCGGCCGGCATCCGGCCACCATCCAGGACAAATGGTTCGCGCGGCTGTTTCTGGTCAAGGCGCTGATCATCGGGAGCCTGGTGGCGTTCTGGGTCGTCTCCGGCTTCATCGCGTTGTTCGTCTCCTACCGCGCCGCCGCCGGCATCCTGACGGCGCACAACTTCCCATCGGCGCTGGTCGATCCTATCACGATCGGCACGAGCCTGATGGATATGAGCATCGGCGGGCTGATCGCCTTGCGCCGTACGTCGGCCTTCGGCCTCGTCGCAGGTATCATCGCCTCGCTCGGTTACATGGTCGGCTCTGCGATCCTCGCGCCCGATCTCTGGATCGAGCCACTCGGCGCGCTCGTGAAGACCGGACCTGCCATCGTGTTGATGCTGGTGGCGCTCATGATGTTGGATAACCGATAGCGTTTTCGAGCGAAGTGGTCGCCGGTTCGCGCGAAGAAAACGCGTCAAGAAAGAGACCCTGATGCCCAAATGGCCCGACGACGACGTGATCCTGTTCGACGGCGTCTGCATCTTCTGCTCGCGCTGGGTCCGCTTCGTCGCGCAGCGCGATACGGCGAAGCGTTTCCGTTTCACGCCGATCCAGTCGGACTACGGGACGCGGCTGGCGAAGACGTTCGGGATTGATCCTGAGGATCCCGACACCAACGCCGTAGTTCACGGCGGCGAGGTATTCTTGAAGTCAGACGCTGCGCTGACGGTGCTGTCGCAGCTCTCCGGTTGGGGCTGGGTGCGCGCGCTGCTTGCCGTGCCGAAGCCGCTGCGTGATGCCGTGTACAGTCTCATCGCGCGCAACCGCTACCGCATTTTCGGCAAGTATGATGCGTGCTTCGCGCTTGACGCGGACTTGCGGGCGCGGGTGATCGAATAGCCTGTCATTGCTGCGAGCGCTGCGAAGCAATCCAGGATGTTTCCGCGGTGACAGTCTGGATTGCTTCGCGGAGCCTGTCATCGGGCCGCGCTTTGCGCGGACCCGGTGGCTCGCAATGACGGAGTCTGCTGCTACGCCTTCGGCATCGCCGCCAGCACTTCCTTCGCCGCCCGCTCCCCACTGTCCCGCGCCCCGTGCGCGGTCGTGAAGAAGTTCGGCGACGTCGCTTCCCCCGCGAAGAACAACCGGCCGTCGACCGGCGCGGCCAGAATGGCGCGGTCGCCGGCGTGGCCGGGCAGGGCGTGCGAATAGGAGCCGCGTGCGAAGGGATCCAGGGCCCAGCGGGACTCATAGAGCGGCTTCAGCTTGCGGCGGATGTCGTTGCCGAGGAAGCCGGCGATCTCGTTGATGCTGTGCGCAGCGATGGCACCATCACCGGCGTCTTCCAGCTCGCGCGCAAAACTGCCGCCGAAAAAGCCCTCGATACAGGGCTGGCCGAACGGGCGGATATGATAGGTGCCCATCTCTGTGCGCATGGTCGCGCCGCGCAGGTTTCCTTCCTTGGGGAAGGCATCCGCGCCGTCGAGTGCAAGCGTCACCTTGTCGTCGACGCCGAGCGGCAGGCCGCGAGCGGCATCGACCTTGGCGCGCAAAGGCGGCGAGAAGCGAATTGCTTCGTCAGCGATCAAATTGGTCGGAACGGTGACGATCACCTTGTCCGCGGTCAGCGTGCCCTGCGATGTTTCGAGACGGATGCGCTTGCCGGAATGATCGATCAGCGCGACATTGCAGTTCAACGCCACCGGGCAGTTTTCGCCATAGGCCGCAATCAGCGCGCCATAGCCGAGGCGGATGCGCCAGTTGAGGTTGCTGTCCTCGTAGGCGTCCCAGTCCAGCGTCGACATATCCTTCAGTTCGCAGCCGTTGATGTAGGTCGAGATCGCGTCGATCATCGGATTCCAGCGATTGCCGGGCTCAAGGCTTTGGCTCGCCGGCTCGTCCTTGCCTTTTTGCGCGGCGTCCCAAAGACGTTCATAGAATGCGTCTATTGCGCGCATGAATTCGTCGCGTTCGCTTTGCGGAAAAGCGTTGCCATAGGCGCGCTCGCGCCATGGCGGCAGGTCTTTGTTGATCTCGAAATCAAGCCGTTTGGCGATCGGGACGAAGGAGTTGTTGTCCGCCGAATGCAGCCAGCCACAGCCGACGTCGAACGTCACCTCCGGCGAGGCCTGCACGGTCCACGCGCGTCCGCCGGTGCGGTCGCGCGCTTCAAGTACGACCACGGACAGGCCGGAATCCTTCAGTGCATGCGCCGCGCCGAGCCCGGCAGCGCCGGCACCAATGATCGCGACGTCGACTGAGGAGGGGAGGGAGCTCATGCGCTGCCTCTAGCACGTTCGCAATGCGCGCTGAAGCCACCACAATGTGAGCGTCATCACCCGCCTTGTGCGCAATTGCGCACTGGAGCGGGCGGTTCAGTAGTCTAGAGGCGGTGACGAATACGGAGAAGCTGCGGCGTACTGGATTCCCCGCTTTCGCGGGGAATGACAGCGGGGTGGCCTTACGCCACCGCTTCCTTGGCCTTTTCCGCGCGCTTGCGCTCGTTCGGATCGAGGTGCTTCTTGCGCAGGCGGATCGACTTCGGGGTGACCTCGACGAGCTCGTCGTCCTCGATATAGGCGAGCGCCTTTTCCAGCGTCATCTTGATCGGAGGCGTCAGACGCACCGCTTCGTCCTTGGACGTGGTGCGGATGTTGGTGAGCTGCTTGCCCTTGAGCACGTTGATCTCGAGATCGTTGTCGCGCGTGTGCTCGCCGACGATCATGCCGCGATAGACCTTCCAGCCCGGCTCGATCATCATCGGGCCGCGGTCTTCCAGCTTGAACATGGCGTAGGCCACCGCGTCGCCCTGGTCGTTGGAGATCAGGACGCCGTTGCGGCGGCCCTGGATCTCGCCCTTGTACGGGGCATAGCCGTGGAACAGGCGGTTCATGATCGCGGTACCGCGGGTGTCGGTGAGGAGCTCGCCCTGATAGCCGATCAGGCCGCGGGTCGGCGCGTAGAACACCAGGCGCTGGCGGTTGCCGCCGGACGGCTTCATCTCGATCAGCTCGGCCTTGCGCTCGCTCATCTTCTGCACGACGACGCCGGAATGCTCCTCGTCGACGTCGATCACGACCTCCTCGATCGGCTCCATGGTGGCGCCGGTGGCTTCGTCCTTCTGGTACACGACGCGCGGGCGCGACACCGAGAGCTCAAAGCCTTCGCGGCGCATGGTCTCGATCAGGATCGCGAGCTGCAATTCGCCGCGGCCCGAGACTTCCATCGCGTCCTTGTCGGCGGCCTCGACGACGCGCAGCGCGACATTGCCTTCGGCCTCGCGCAGCAGACGGTCGCGGATCATGCGGCTCGTCACCTTGTCGCCTTCGGTGCCTGCGAGCGGGGAGTTGTTGACGATGAACGACATCGACACGGTCGGCGGATCGATCGGCTGCGCCGGTAGCGGCACTTCGACGGTGGGATCGCAGAAGGTGTCGGCGACGGTGCCCTTGGTCAGGCCCGCGATGGCGACGATGTCGCCGGCTTCGGCTTCATCGAGCGGCGTGCGCTCGAGGCCGCGGAACGCCAGGATCTTGGTGATGCGCCCGGACTCGACCAGCTTGCCGTCGGCGTTCAGCACCTTGACCTGCTGGTTCGGCTTGAGCACGCCGGACGAGATTCGGCCGGTGATGATGCGGCCGAGATAGGGATTGGCCTCCAGGATGGTGCCGATCATCTTGAACGGACCTTCCTCGACCTTCGGCGGCGCGACATGGCGCAGGATCAGGTCGAACAGCGGCTCCATGCCCTTGTCCTTCGGACCCTCGGGGCTCTCGGCCATCCAGCCCTGCTTGGCCGACCCATAGAGGATCGGGAAATCGAGCTGCTCCTCGCTGGCGTCGAGCGCGGCGAACAGGTCGAACACCTCGTTGATGACTTCGGTCGGGCGCGCGTCGGGGCGGTCGACCTTGTTGATGACGACGATCGGCTTGAGGCCGACCTTGAGCGCCTTGGAGACCACGAATTTGGTCTGGGGCAGCGGGCCCTCGGCGGCGTCGACCAGCACCAGGGCGCCGTCCACCATGTTGAGAATGCGCTCGACCTCACCGCCGAAATCGGCGTGGCCGGGAGTGTCGACGATGTTGACGCGGGTTTCCTTCCACTGCACCGAGGCCGCCTTGGCCAGGATGGTGATGCCACGCTCACGCTCCAGATCGTTGGAGTCCATGGCGCGTTCGGTCACCTTCTGGTTCTCGCGGAACGTGCCGGATTGCTGGAGGAGGCGGTCGACGAGGGTCGTCTTGCCGTGGTCGACGTGGGCGATGATGGCGACGTTGCGAAGGTTCATGAGTGAGCTTCTTTGCGGTCGAACAATGGGTTAAGCGCGATCTCGCCGGTCAGACCGGGACCTCTTCTCGAAACAACGCTGGAAGACAGGAAACGGGGGCGCTTTCGGCCCAAAAAGGAAACCCGGCCAGCCAGCCGGGCACCCTACGCGTTTGCAGCGCAATATAGGCAAAAAACGCCAAAAAACAATGCGTTCTTACGCGCTTGGTTGACTGAATTTTGTCCGGGAATCCCCGGGGCTTAGCGGGGCGTCGGGGGACTTGGCCGGTGTTCCGGCCTCAGGCCGGGCTCCGATCCGCCTCCTCGGTCGGGTAGACCCCGCGCAGGACCTCCTCGAAATGGGTCTTGACCGCGTCATTGCACAGGCAGGCGCGCAGGCGCAGGCCGTCGCGGCTCCGGACCAGGATCGAGCCGCGGCGGGTATCGAGAATGCCCTCCGCCTTGAATGACTGGAGGACGCGGCTGGCATAGCTGCGACCGACACCGAGCAGGGTCGCGAGCTGCTCATGCGTCAGCGGCACGCTGCTCTCGTCGCCGGTCCGCTCCATCGCCGCCAAAATCCACTTTGCGGTCCGTTGCTCGATCGAGTGGATGGCGTTGCACGCGGTCGACTGGAAGATCTGCGCCAGCAAGCAATCGGCGTAACGCGCGAAAACGTTGCGCAACGATGGCGAATGCAATTTGGCCGCTTCCAGCTTGCCGACATGGATGCGTGCAAACGGCCCGCCGAACTTCACGCAGATGCGAGTATAGGCCGGCAGAAACCCCTCACTGACGATGCCGCCGACTGCACCTTCACGGCCAACCAGAATGGTCTCGACGTCGCGGCCGTCCTCGTTCGGTACGAGGAAGGTGGCAAGCGATGGCCCACAGGGAAAATGCACGACCTGGACATCGTCGCCGGGATTGTAGAGCAGATCACTTGCCGCAGCGTTCTCAAACGCGACGTGCGGCGCGAGCAGCGCATAATCCGCCGCGCTCAAGCACCGCAGCAGATTGTTGGCAGGTCGACCATCGACCGCGAAGGCCTTGCCCGTGCGTGCAACCATCGTATGTCCCCTGCTCTCCTTTCGACATTAGCGAGGTCCGTTCGTCGGCTGTGTGCACAAGTGGACAGACGTAAAAACGGCTCTGTGGTGAGCTTTGTTCCGGGAACCCTCCGATGCGCTGGGCGCGGGCGTCGGGCTGAGGCTGTCCTGACCCGAAAAAATGCAGCCTTCGATAACCAGGATCATGGAACCTGCTCTCCCGGACGACTTGGTCGGCGTTCCCGCCGATGTGTTGATCGTCGAGGACGATCCGATCATCGCGATCGATTTCGAGGATCGCCTGATGGGATTCGGTGTGAAGAGTGTGCGGACAGTGGCCTCGGTCGCACAGGCGCTCCAGGCGATCGCGAAGCGCGCACCCGATTTTGCATTGCTCGATGTCGAACTCGTCCGCGAGAAGAGTTTTGCCATCGCGGAACGCCTGGCCGTGCTGAAGATCCCGTTCGTCTTCGTCACCGGCTATGGCGCCGAAGCAAGCATTCCGCCGGAATTTTCCAAACGGGCGCGACTGCAGAAACCGTGTTCGAGCGACGCGCTGGAGGCGGCGCTGCAGGTGCGCGCCGCCAGCTCGCGCTGAGGCGCATCAGGCCGGCATCGGGTCCAGTGTAGTCGACCACAGCGCGACATCAGCGCGGTCGCGCAAGGTCACCGTCATCTGACCGGACGCGCCATCGATCTTGACGTGACCGAAGAACTGCATGCCGGCGGACGGCGGCAGGTTCTGCTTGTCGAGGCCGGGCGCCTTGATGAAGCGCACGTCAGGCCCGAACGTATTGTCGAGCTCGTTCGGACCGAAGGTGCCGGCGTGCAGCGGGCCCGAGACGAATTCCCAGAACGGTTCGAAATCCTGGAATTGTGCCTTGTTCGGGTCGTAATAGTGCGCGGCGGCGTAGTGCACGTCTGCGGTCAGCCACACCGTGTTCCTGATCGGCGCCATCTTGATGAAGCGCAGGAGATCGGCGATCTCGAGCTCGCGACCGCGCGGCGGTCCGTCGCCTTGCGCGAAGGCCTCCGAGCCCTTCTTGTTCGCCGCATCGTCATAGACGATCAGGCTGAGCGGCATGTCGGAGGCGATCACCTTCCATGTCGCGCGCGAGTTGAGCAGGCCGCGCTTCAGCCAGGCCATCTGATCCGGCCCGAGGAAGTAGGCCGCTGGGCCGTAAGCCGTCTCCTGGTTCGCTCCGTTCGGGCCGCGATAACTGCGCTCGTCCAGCACGAACACGTCGAGGTGCGGGCCGTAGGAGATCTGGCGATAGACCCGACCCGGCTCCACGATGCTCTCGCGCATCGGATACATCTCGTGGAAGGCTCGCGCGGCGCGCGCCGCCAGCAGCGTGATGTTGCGCTCCTTGTAGGTCGCGGGCAGCTCTTTCGACGGCGACCAGTTGTTGGTCACCTCGTGATCGTCCCACTGCACGAAGATCGGCACCTCGGCATTGAAGGCGCGGACATTGTCGTCGGTGAAATTGTATTTGTGCGCGGCGCGATACTCGTCCAGCGTCTCGGCGACCTTGGCCTTCTCGGGGATCGTGACGTTCTTCCAGATCTTGCCGTCGGCGAGCTTGACCTCGGACGGGATCACGCCGTCGGCGTAGATGGTGTCGCCCGAGTGCAGCAGAAAATCCGGACGGTGCTTGCGCATCGCCGAGAAGGTGAACATGCCGCCATCATCGGGATTGATGCCCCAGCCTTGACCTGCGACGTCGCCGCCCCAGACGAAGCTGACGTCGCGGCGATCGGCCGGCGCGGTGCGGAAGCGGCCGACCGCCGGCTCGCCTTCGATCGCGGTGTGGGAGAGGTCGCGGAAGCGGACGCGGTAGAAGATATCCTGGCCTGCGGGAAGGTTTTCCAGCAGCATCTTCGCGGTGAAGTCGCTTTCAGGCAGCGCCGCGATCGGCGGCAGCGCGCGGGCGTCCTTGAACGACTCCGTCGTCGCCACGTCGACCAGCATCTGCGACGGACGGTCGGCACGGGCCCAGACCACGCCGCCATCGACGGTGACGTCACCGGATTGCACGCCATGGCTGATCGCCGGCCGGTCGGCCGCGCGCGACAGATGCGGCATCGCGATCGCGCCAAGTGCACCGGCGCTGGTCGAGAGGAAACGGCGGCGGGAGAATTTGATTGTCATGGCGGGTTCGTTTCGAGAGGGGCGTCGCAGACAGCACCGACATACCGGGTGGCAGTACCTGGTTTCCGCGGATTCTTACGTTCGTCATTCCGGGGCGCGCCGTTAGGCGCGAGCCCGGAATCCATTCCTCCCGGCCTATGCGGTTCGATGGATTCCGGGTTCGCGCGTCGTGCGCCCCGGAATGACCACGAAAGCTATATTGAGACAATGTGACGCAGCAATAACGCACGCAAGTGCTTACGCGTTGCCGGCGGCCCGGAATTGCGCGCCGGCGCGTTGCAGGCTTGCCGGCATGCTGAGCAGCAGCGCCTTGCGGTCGGCGACCGCCACGTGGAATTGCTCGAGCGCGATGTTGAAAGCCGTGAGCGCACTCTCCTCGATCGCGCCGTGATCGAAGCAGCGCAGCGTGTCGCGCAGGATGTCGTCGGCCTCGGCCTGCATCTGGTCGAGCTCTTCGGTGGTCTCGCTCTTCCGCGCGGCGGCGATCATGTCGAGCAGTCGCTCACGCAGGTGGCTGTTGCCGTCGCGCTCGTCCTTCTTCAGATAGCCCGCGAACCAGGCGCCGATCGAGCCCATGGCGGAGAGCGCCATCAGGCTCCACCAGATGTAGTCGCTGTATTTGTCGAGGAAGGTCTTTTCCTCGCCGTCGACGAAAGCGGCCGCTCCGGGATGCACCGGAATCACGGCGTCCTTGTCGGTATCGGGCGTTTCGATCTTCGCCGCCAGCGGGAACTCCGCCACCAATTGCTGACGCACGGCGAAGAGCTGCCGGGTGAAGGCCGCGACGGTGGTCTCCGACAGGCCTTTGCGCGCCACGATGTGATGGGAGAAGCTGATCGTCTTGACCTCCTCGTCGGGACGGTCGGGCGAGCCGCCATAAGTGCCGGCGGGGATTTCGGCGGATTCATAGGCCGGATGGTTTTGCGCGATCGCATCGGCGGAATCGATGGCGAGGAAGGTCGGCGAACCGCCCTCCTTGACCGATGCCGCAATCGCGTCCGACGTGATCTTGCTGTTGACCGGACCGGCCGCGAGATAGACATCGGCCTTCTGAGCCTTGATCGCCTCGGCGACCTCACTGGCCGGGAATTGCACGACCTCGACTTTGGCGGGATCGACGCCGTATTGCTGCAGGATCACCTTGAGCAGATTGACGTTGGCCTGCGTGCGGCCGACGACGCCGACACGACGGCCGGCTAGCTGCGCGATCTTGGTGATCTTGGCGCCCTTCTTCTTGCCCTTGCCCGCGACGGCCCACAGCACGACGACGTTCTTGCGCAGGGTCGCGACGGCTTGCGCGTTCTTCGGCACGTCGAGATCGCCGCGCACGATGGCGAGATCCACCTTGCCCGCTGCGAGCGCGTCGGCGCTTGCAGTCGCGCCCTCGGTCTGGATCGGGCGCAGCCGCACATAGCCCTTGCTCTGCGAGAAGGCCTGCGTCAGCGTCTGCACGACCTTGACGTCATCGCTGTTGGCGGGGCCGACCGCGATCTTCAGCGTGACCGGCCGCATCGCGAAATAGTAGCCGCCGGCGAGCGTGCCGACGATCGCGAGCACCAAAGCCAGGGACACGAGCGCCGTCTTCCGCGCCGCGGATCGCGGCGAAGGCGGCGTGGGCGCTTCGGCGAGGTCCAGACCCCCGGTCATCGATCTTCCAAACAGGCGTTTCAGGCTCGGTTTCATCTTGGCCGGCGATTTAGGCCCGTAATTGTAGCAAATTTCCTGTCCAGCGCGGGTTACATCTGCGTCATGGTTAGCGGACGAAATCCGGATGAACCAGGGCGCCAGCACGGTGTTAGGGTAAAGTTCCGCTGAAGGACGGAGGCGATCATGGCAGAGCGGCTGTCGGCAGATGCACGAAAGCAGGCGTTGAGCGGGATACCGGGCTGGGCCGAGCTGGGGGGCCGCGAGGCGATCGGGAAGACCTTTGTCTTCAAGGATTTCAACGAAGCCTTCGGCTTCATGACGCGCGCGGCGTTGGTCGCCGAGAAGATGGATCACCATCCCGAATGGCGTAACGTCTACAAGACGGTCGAGGTGGTGCTGGCGACCCATGACGCCGGCGGCGTCACGGCACGCGACATCGAGCTCGCCAAAGCGATGAACGCGATCGCCAAGCTTACACCTACCTGACGTCTTGCGGGGGGCGGCGGCATCCCCATCTTGTGATCAGCACCGGATGCGGCGATCCGCCGCGCCGGGCTGAACGGGGAGTTTGACCATGTCCGCCGAACAGAGTGTCGGCTTCGAGCCGGCCGATCGGCTCGCGGAAGATCGTGAAGGCGTGCGCCGCCGCTTCTGGCGCAAGCTGAAGCGTGTCGTCGCGCGTCTGCCGTTCGCGGAGGATCTGCTCGCCGCCTATTACTGCGCCTTCGACAGGCAGACGCCGCGCCACGTGCAGGCGTCGCTACTTGGCGCGCTCGCCTATTTCATCCTGCCGTTCGACTTCGTCCCCGACATGATGCCGATGCTCGGCTTCACCGATGACGCCGCCGTGCTCGCCACCGCCATTCGTCTGGTCGCCGGCCACATCACGAATGAGCATCGCGAAGCCGCGCGCGCTGCGCTGAAGCGTGGCATGAGTGAAGCGGAAGTGGAAGTGGAAGCTGCGTCGTAACGAACCCGCACGTTCCACTGTCGTGCGCCGCGGCCTCTGTATCCTCGCAGTGTCTCTGGAATACTGGATCGCCCGCTCCAGTGCGCAATTGGGCACAAGGCGGGCGATGACGTCGTGTGTGTGGGCGGCGCGCACCACAAGCTCGTCACTGCGAGCGAAGCGAAGCAATCCAGAGATGTCTCCGCGGCGATTGCTTCGTCGCTTCGCTCCGCGCAATGACGCCCCTTACTTCTTCTCCGGCTTCGCCTGCGCCCGCGCATTCTCGGCGTCCCAGGCCTGGAATTGCTTGAACAGCGTTTCCCTCTCTGCGTCGGACACCTTTGCGGCCGCGGGATTCTGCTTCAGGAACGCTTCGAAGCGCTGCCGCGTCACTGGCTCGATGCCATGCTTGTCGAGCCATTGCTGCGCCACGGGCAACCTGTTCCAGCCGGCCAGCGGCGCTGCGAGCGAGACCTCCTTCCACTTGGGATGGAACGGCGGATTCTGCAGCGCCGGGAATTTGGTGAAGAACGCGTCCACGAACAGCGACAGCTTGCGATAGCGCTCGGTGTTCGGCGCCCAATTATAGGCCGCGAGCACCGCAGGCACCGCGATCGTGTCCACGGTCTCGCCTTCCTTGATCAGGTTCGGATAGTCCTTGGACGTCAGCGTCGCCGGCAGATAGTCGCTCTGCAGCGGCTTTGCATAATCCACGCCTGCGAGATGGAAGCGGCCGTCATTGCTGAAGGTCGAGACCGATTTGTACGGCTTGCCGCCGACCACGATGACGGCGTCGATCTGGCCGGCCTTCAGCTTCTCCATCGCGATCCGCTGCTCGATATAGACGAAATTCGCCTTGATCCCGAGCCGCTCGAACACCGTGAGCGCGGTGACGAAGGTGCCGCCATTGGGCAGGTCGACGCTGACCGTCTTGCCTTCGAGATCCTTGAGCGTGGCGATCGATTTCGGCGCGATCACCTGCATCTCTTCGTTGTAGAGCTTCGTCACATAGGTGAACTGCTTCTTGATGTCCTTGGCAAAACCCTTGCGCTCGAGATAGTCGAGCGTGTCGGCACGCACGACGCCGAGATCGACGCCTTGCAGGAACAGGATGTCGGCGACGCTCTGCACCGAGCCGCGGCCGACGATCGGCAGAACGCGGATCTTGTTGCCGTCGTCGAGCACGGACGCGAGGTCGGCGCCGAATTGCACATAGGTGCCGCCGATCGTGCCGGTGATCAGCGTGACGGTGTTGGCGTTCAGCGCCTGCTTGGTCGAGCTCGATCCGAACTGGAAGATGGCCTTCAGGCTGTCCGAGACCTTGGCCGGATCGTATTCGGTCTGTTCGGCGCGCGCCGCGAAGGCACAGACGGTCATGATGGCGGCCAGCGCCATTCTCAAAGCATTACGCATGATATCCTCTAAAAAGTTCTAGTTCTGAAGCTGGGTGAGGCGCTGCCGCGCCTCCGCCGATCCGAGACCCGCCGCCTTCTGGTACCAGTCGCGCGCGACCGTCGCGTCGGCGGTGATGCTCCGCGTGTCGTTGGTGCCGAGCACCGCCGCGTCATAGGTCTGCGCCAGCAGAAACGCCGCGGTCGCATCCTGTGCATTCGCCGCCCGTTCGAGCAGCAAGCGCGCGGAAACGATATCGCCGACCGTCAACAGGCTCTTCGCGCGCGTCATCAGCCCGGCCAGCGTGTCGGCATCGAGTGTTCTGGCGGGGAGTGCCTTGGCGGGCGGAGGAGGAGGCACAGGCACAGGCGCAGGCTGCGCCGCGACGGGCGCGGGCGCCGGCGTCTGGGCTTGCAGCGCGTTCTGATAGGCGGTCGCGATCGCTTCGCGGCTCGGCGTTGACGGTGCAGCGACATCCTGCGCGTCGGCGCTCGCCAGCTTCGTGTCGCTCACGCGGGCCGCATCCTTGACCGGCGTCTGCGGCTTTGCGGGCAGCGGATTGGCCGCCGCCATGGCCTGGTCTGCCGCACCTGCCAGGCCACCGGCATAGGAGACGACAAGGTTACGAAGGTCGGACTGAAATACCGCGCCCAAAGTTACCGCGGCGGACGCCACCAGAATGGCGGCGAGGATCCGCGGGACGATCCTGCCTCTGGGCTGCAACACCAGTGGCGCGAATTCTTCTGGGTCCGGCGCGCTGAGCGGATCGGACAGAAAAAGTGGAACCGGATCGTCCGGTGAAAGGTCAGCCCGTGCGGCGCGCGCACGGATATAAGGGTAAGATGCGGCTTGATCGGAACCGAACGCGCTCGATTCCCTGGACGCGCGGTACGCCGTCGTCTCCATGGTTATGCTCCCCATTATTACGCAACGCAGGGGCATTCCCGCTTCAGTTTTCTTGCTTTTGTCCAGAAGCGCCCCGGCAAACTGGAACCGGTAAATCGCCGTTTGAATCAGCCCAAAAAACGACAGCCGTTTGTGCGAATCTGGAAAAATTTAGGTTTGATTTAGGCGGCGAGACGAAATGCACCATAATTTTGCTCGCAGTGGTTGAGGCCACTTTACCATGCCGCGGCGCCCAAATACCCTCTGGGGTTGTCACGCACTTGTCACACACCCTGCCGTCATGCCCACGCTTGCCGTCTTCGCTGAAGCTTCGGCGGCCGCGCGACCTTGTGGCCCGGCGTGGCCTTGGCGGAGCCGGGATCGGAGCATCCTGTATCCTGCGGCTTCCCGGCTAGATCTCTGGATCGCCCGCCCCGTGCGCAATTGCGCACAAGGCGGGCGATGACAGTTGAGAGCACCGGCGCGGTAACGCCAGCATCACCTCAGGGATGCAGGATCACCTTGCCCATGGCCTGGCGGCCGGCGAGCACCTTCAGCGCATCCGCGGTCTGTGCCAACGGGAAGGTGCGGTCGACATGCGATGAAATCTTTCCTTCCGCCGTCCACTTCACAAGCTTCTCGAGATTGGCGCGGTTCTTCGCCGGGTTGAGCCGCGTCCAGGCGCCCCAGAACACGCCGCGGATGTCGCAGCCCTTCAGCAGCGCGAGGTTCAGCGGCATCTTCGGAATGTCGCCGGCGGCAAATCCGATCACGAGGAAGCGGCCTTCCCAGGCGATCGAACGCAGCGCCTGCTCGGCATAGGCGCCGCCCACGGGATCGAAGATGATGTCGACGCCTTTGCCGTCGGTGAGCTTGCGCAGGCCTTCCTTCAAATCTTCCTTGCCATAATTCAGCGTCAGCTCGGCGCCATGCGCCTTGGCGAAGGCGAGCTTCTCGTCGGACGAGGCGCAGGCGATCACCTTCAGCCCCATCAGCTTGCCGAGCTCACAAGCCGCAAGGCCGGTGCCACCGGCTGCGCCAAGCACCGCGAGCGTCTCGCCCGGCTTCGGGCTCGCGCGATCTTCCAGCGCATGCAGCGCCGTGCCGTAGATGATGATGATGCCGGCCGCGCGGTCGTAGTCGAGATTGTCGGGAATCTTCACGATCGATGCCGCCGGCAGCGCGATCTTCTCGCGCGCGCCGTTATGACCGCAGGACGCAACGACGCGATCGCCGACTTTGAGATCAGTAACGCCGGGGCCGATGCTCTCGATCACACCGGCGACCTCGGCGGCCGGTGAGAACGGGAAGGGCGGCTTGATCTGATACTTGCCCTGGATCATCAGGATGTCGAAGAAGTTCAGCGCCGCGGCCTTGATCGCGATCACCGCTTCACCGGGACCCGCCACCGGATCCGGCACATCGGCCAGAACGAGATCGTCGGGTTGGCAATATTGCGTGCAGAGGATGGCTTTCATGGCGGCACCTGAAGCGTTTCAGACAGAATTATAGTTTGCCTGTTTCTGCCGGATTTAGCGTCGGGCGACAATCCGGTTTCTTTGTCGAATGTGGCGCTCTGGCCTATCCTCGTCATTGCGAGCGAAGCGAAGCAATCCAGAATCCGTGTCGCGGAAATAGTCTGGATTGCTTCGCTGCGCTCGCAATGACGGGAGTATCGAAGGGAGGATTCAAACGATGTTTGAAACAGGTCTGCTCAGGGACAAGCGCATCCTCGTCACTGGTGGCGGCTCGGGCCTCGGCGCCGCGATGGCGCGGCGCTTTCTCGCGCTCGGCGCCGAGCTCGTGATCTGCGGCCGCAAGCTCGACCGGCTAGAGGCAGCTGCGACGGAGATGCGCGAACAGACCGGCGGCAAGGTCACGACCATCGCTTGCGACATCCGTGACGGTGCCGCCGTCGACGGCATGATGGACGCGATTTGGCGCGCGGTGCCGCTCGACATTCTCGTCAACAACGCTGCCGCGACCTTCATTGCGCAGAGCGAGCATCTGTCGTTTCGCGCCGCGGATGCGATCCTGGCGCCGACGCTGCACGGCGCGATGTATTGCACGCTCGCGGCCGGCAAGCGCTGGATCGAGGGCAGGCATGACGGCGTCGTGCTCTCGATCCTCTCGACCTCGACCATCACGGGGCGGGCCTTCACCGTGCCGTCCGCGATGGCGAAGTCGGCGGTGCTGGCGATGACCAAAAGCCTTGCGGTGGAATGGGGCCCGAAGGGCATCCGCACCGTCGCGATCGCACCGGGGCCGTTCCCGACCGCCGGCGCCTCCGGGCAGCTCCGCCCGGAGGCCCGCGACGAGGGGTGGGCATCGCGCAATCCGCTCGGTCGTACCGGTGAGCACAGCGAGCTTGCCGACCTCGCCAGCTTCCTGGTCTCGGACCGCGCGGGCTACATCAACGGCGAGATGGTGGTGATCGACGGCGGCGCGCATTTGCGCAGTTCCGGCGCCGAGGACCTGTTGCGCTGGACCGATTCTCAATGGGCCGAACAGCGTGCCGCACGCACCCGCAGCTAGCCGCATGTCCTGCTAACTGCCTTCCCAAGCTAGGCTTTCCCCGCTATCCCTGGCTGGGGACACGATTCACGCGGGCCATCTTCCAGTCACAATATTGAGGGAACCACTCGGGCATGTGGCGGGTGCTTGTTTTAGCTTTGGTGACTGGCGTGGCGGCGTGGGGAACCATGGGTTCCGCGCGCGCGCAGACGGCGCAACCGGCGCCAAAGGCAGCGGCAAAACCCGCCGCTCCGGCCGCAAAGACGGCTGCCAAGCCCGAGAGCAAACCGGTGGCGCCTCCCGCGGCGGTTGCCGGCGGCGCCGAGCCGACCCTGATCGGCCAGTTTGGCACCTGGGGAGCGTATTCCGCCACGCCCAACGGCAAAAAGGTCTGCTTTGCGCTGGCAAAGCCCGCATCGTCGAAAACCAACCCGCCGAATCGGCCGCGTGACCCCGCCTATGCCTTCGTCTCGACCCGGCCGGCGGAAAAGGTAAACAACGAAGTCTCGGTCATGATCGGCTACGCCCTGAAGCCGGGCTCGGAATCGACGGTCGAGGTCGGCGGCGCTGCCTTCGCCATGTACACGCAGGGCGACGGCCTCTGGATCAAGAATGCGGCCGAGGAGGAGCGGATGGTCGAGGCGATGCGCAAATCCGCCGATCTCGTGGTCAAGGGCGTCTCGGCCAAGGGTACGGAGACGACGGATACCTTCTCGCTGAAGGGCCTCGCCCAGGCACTCGACAAGATCGCCCAGGATTGCCGGCGGTAGAGTTGTAGGCGGTTAGTCGTAATCGCGGTCTCAGTCGCTATATAAGGGGCGCCATTAGCGCTATACGCTTCCTGAATTCCGTCATTCCGGGGCGATGCGAAGCATCGAACCTAGAATCTCGAGGTTCCGGGTCTGGTCCTTCGGACCATCCCGGAACGACCAAGATAACCTCCAGGTCCATTCAATGCAGTCGACTGCCGAGCCGCACAACGCAACACTGGTGGAGAAGACTCCGCTCGAGACCTATGTGCCGCCGGCCAAGCCGTCGCTCATCGGACTGTCGCGCAGCGAGCTCGCCGATTGCCTCGGCGAGATCGGCGTGGCGCTGGCGCAGCGCAAGATGCGCGTGCAGCAATTGTGGCACTGGATCTACTTCCGTGGTGCCAGGAATTTCGACGAGATGACGTCGATCTCGAAGACCATCCGTACCGAGTTGTCGGAGCGTTTCACCGTCGACCGGCCCGAGGTCGTGGCCGAGCAGATTTCGAACGACGGCACCCGCAAATGGCTGTTGCGGCTGCCGAGCGGCGACAATGTCGAGAAGGCGCACGAGGTCGAATGCGTGTACATTCCCGAGACCGATCGCGGTACGCTCTGCGTCTCCTCCCAGGTCGGCTGCACGCTGAACTGCGCGTTCTGTCACACCGGCACGCAGCGGCTGGTGCGTAACCTCACCGCCGGCGAGATCGTCGGCCAGGTGATGGTAGCGCGCGACCGCCTCAACGATTGGGCCGATCGCGAGAACGGCACGCGCCTCGTCACCAACATCGTGATGATGGGCATGGGCGAGCCGCTCTATAATTTCGATGCGGTGCGCGATGCGCTGCTCATCGTCGGCGACAATGAAGGCATCGGCATCTCCCGCCGCCGCATCACGCTGTCGACCTCCGGCGTGGTGCCGAACATCGTGCGCGCCGGCGACGAGATCGGCGTGATGCTCGCGATCTCGCTGCATGCGGTGCGTGATGAACTGCGCAACGAGCTCGTGCCGCTCAACCGCAAATATCCGATCGCAGAATTGCTGCAGGCATGCCGCGACTATCCGGGTGCGTCGAATGCGCGGCGCATCACCTTCGAATATGTGATGCTCAAGGGCGTCAACGATTCGCTCGACGATGCGAAGCTGCTGGTGAAGCTGCTCAAGGGCATTCCGGCCAAGATCAACCTCATTCCGTTCAATCCATGGCCGGGCACGGCCTATGAATGCTCGGACTGGGACCAGATCGAAAAATTCTCCGAATACATCTTCAACGCCGGCTATTCCTCGCCGGTGCGCACGCCGCGCGGCCGCGACATTCTCGCGGCCTGCGGCCAACTCAAGTCGGAGACCGAAAAGCTCTCGGCCCGCGAGCGCCAGGCGCTGCGCGCCATGGCGATGACGGATTAGTAGAATATGCCTGCGCTATCGCAGCTTCGTCATTGCGAGGAGCGCAGCGACGAAGCAATCCAGGCTGTCTCCGCGGACCCGTTTCTGGATTGCTTCGCGCAGCCTGTCATCGGGCCGCGCTTTGCGCGGACCCGGTGGCTCGCAATGACGACAATTTTGGCTTTCCCGCTATGCCACTGATCGGCCGCCTCGTCGTGATCTTCATCGGCTTTCTCGCCTCCTGCGTGGTGGGAGGCATGATCGTCGTCGGTGCGCTCTTGTTTCCGGAATTCTCCGATCTTGGCGCCGGTCCCGTCGATGCAGGCACGATCGACATCCTGCTCGGCTTCGGCTTCATCTTCGTCTCCGGCTTCGCACTGGTGCCAGCCATGGTGATCGTGGCGATCACCGAAGCGCTCTACATCCGCAGCGTGCTCACTTATGCGGTCGGCGGTGGCCTCGTCGGGCTGGCCTGCTATCTCGGCCTCGTGCCCTTCCATCCCGAGACGATGCAGTTCGAAGGCATCGTGCGGCGCCATCTGGAAATCATGACAGGGGCGGGCATCGTCGCGGGCGTCGTCTACTGGTTGATCGCCGGCCGTAACGCCGGTGCCTGGCGCCATCCGCCGCCCTCGCGCAAGCCGCCACCGCCGCTGCCGTTGAATTCTCGGCCGGACCCGCCGTAGTTGCGTGATGACTGACGAGGGTTTCCATCTCCTCTCCACTCCGCTAAACCGCGCGCCATGAACCGGACCGGACTCTTCATCGCCCTGGCGCTTTGGCTCGTGATCGGCGTCGTCTTCGGCCTCTATCCCGAACTCGATCTCAAGCTCGCATCGCTGTTCTTCGATCCCGAAGCAAGGACCTTTCCGCTCAAGCTGAACGGCTGGGCCAGCTTTGCGCGTGACGCCGCGATGTGGGTCGCCTGGGCGTTCGCGCTGCCCTCGCTGGTGGCGCTCGTGGTCAAGCTGATCCGCCCCGACCGGCCGCTGATGGTCTCGGGGCGCGCGATGATCTTCCTGCTCGCGACGCTGACGCTGTCGGCCGTGATCCTCGCCAATCTCACCTTCAAGACTTATTGGGGTCGGCCGCGCCCGGTGGTCGTGACCCAGTTCGCCGGTGATCAGCAGTTCGTGCCGTGGTGGGATCCACGCGGCGCGTGCACGCGCAATTGCTCGTTCTTCTCCGGCGAGGGCTCAACCGCTTTCTGGACGCTGGCGCCGGCCGCTTTGGCTCCGCCGGCGTGGCGGCCGCTCGCCTATGCCGGAGCATTGGTATTTGGAGCCGTGACCAGCGGGCTCCGCATGGCCTTCGGCGGCCATTTCTTCACCGATGTCGCGATCGCCGGCCTCGTCACCTTCGTCGTGATCTGGTTTGCCTACGCCCTGATTTACCGCTGGCCGCGGACACGGCTGTCGGACGAGGCGGTCGATGCCGCCCTGACCCGGCTGGCCTGGCCCGGATACCGGCTTCGCCAGCGCCTGTTCAGCCGCAAAACCGGCCCCGCAGCCTCGCTCTGAGCCATTAAACGCGTGCTCCGGCGCGCGAAATTTGATATTCGCGCGGTCAAACCCTTCAATGACATCAGCCCTTTAAGACCCGATTGGAAGCCCCATGACCACGATCCTGAAAAGCCTGCCCAAGGGAGAAAAAGTCGGCATCGCTTTCTCGGGCGGTCTCGACACCAGCGCTGCGCTGCTCTGGATGAAGCAGAAGGGCGCGCGCTGCTACGCCTACACCGCCAATCTCGGCCAGCCGGATGAGGCCGACTACAACGAGATCCCGCGCAAGGCGATGGAGTTCGGCGCCGAAAAGGCGCGGCTCGTCGATTGCCGCACGCAGCTGGTCCATGAGGGCATCGCCGCGATCCAGTCCGGCGCATTCCACATCTCGACCGGCGGCATCACTTACTTCAACACCACGCCGCTCGGCCGCGCCGTGACCGGCACGATGCTGGTCGCCGCGATGAAGGAGGACGGCGTCAACATCTGGGGCGACGGCTCGACCTTCAAGGGCAACGACATCGAGCGCTTCTATCGTTACGGCCTTCTAACCAATCCGAGCCTGCGCATCTACAAGCCCTGGCTCGACCAGCAGTTCATCGACGAGCTCGGCGGCCGCGCCGAAATGTCGGCGTTCATGACCGCCCAGGGCTTTGCTTACAAGATGAGCGCCGAGAAGGCCTATTCGACCGACAGCAATCTGCTCGGCGCCACGCATGAGGCGAAGGATCTCGAGAGCCTCGACAGCGGCATCAAGATCGTCAACCCGATCATGGGCGTGCCGTTCTGGCGCGATGACTGCGCCGTGACGGCCGAGAAGGTCGTGGTGCGTTTCGAGGAAGGCCAGCCAACGGCGCTCAACGGTCAGACGTTTGCCGATCCCGTCGCGCTGTTCCTCGAAGCCAATGTCATCGGTGGCCGCCATGGTCTCGGCATGAGCGACCAGATCGAGAACCGCATCATCGAGGCCAAGAGCCGCGGCATCTACGAGGCGCCCGGCATGGCGCTGCTGCACATCGCCTATGAGCGGCTTGTCACCGGCATCCATAACGAGGACACCATCGAGCAGTACCGCATCAGCGGCCTGCGCCTCGGCCGTCTGCTCTACCAGGGCCGCTGGTTCGATTCGCAGGCGCTGATGCTGCGTGAGACCGCGCAGCGCTGGGTCGCGCGCGCCGTCACCGGCGAGGTGACGCTGGAGCTGCGCCGCGGCAACGATTATTCGCTTCTGAATACGGAAAGCCCGAACCTCACCTATGCGCCGGAGCGGCTCAGCATGGAGAAGGTGGAAGACGCGGCGTTCACGCCGGCCGATCGCATCGGCCAGTTGACGATGCGCAATCTCGACATCGCGGACACCCGCACCAAGCTGAAGCTTTACACCGACACCGGCTTGTTGTCGGGCAGCGAAGGCTCGCAGATATTTCGGCTCGAGAGCGACAAGGGCTGATGCCGGGAATCGTAGGGTGGTGGGCAAAGCGAAGCGTGCCCACCATCCTTCTATAACTGCAGCGGCGCGGTGGGCACGGCGCTAATGCGCCTTTGCCCACCCTACGAGTTCGCACTGTGCTGTAACCTCAATCGTCATTGCGAGCGAAGCGAAGCAAGCCAGAATCTTTCCGCGGGCGGCAGTCTTGATTGCTTCGTCGTTTCGCTCTTCGCAATGACGCAACAAAAAATGGCCGGGATCGCTCCCGGCCATTTTGCATTTGTGCGCTTCGCCTCAGCGCGGCGGTGCGGTGCCGGGCGGGGGCGGCGGCAGCGAGGCCTGACCGCCGTTGAGCAGCGGCGTGATGCGGCGGATGGTGACGCGCCGGTTGATCCGGCTCGGTCCGTCCGTCTGCTCCTTCAGATACTGCCTGCCGTAGCCCTGCGACGTCAGGTTCTCTGCCGGCACATTGAACTGCTGGGTCAGCAGTTCGGCCGCGGACTGCGCACGGCGGTCCGACAATGACAGATTGTCGACGTCGTTGCCGACCGCGTCGGTGTGTCCCTCGATCAGGAACACCTCGCGCGGGTTGCGCTGGATCGCCCGGTTGAGACCGTCGGCGATCACTTGCAGCCTCGCAGCCTGGTCCGGCGGGATGGTCCACGATCCCGTCTCGAAGTTGATCGTGTTGATGTCGATGCTCGGCATCTGCATGCGAACATTGGGGCTGTAGCGGATCTCGTCGAGCGAGTAGCGCCGATCGATCCGCTGTACCGGCGGAGCCTCCATGGTCTCGTAGATCACGTCCGGCGACGCATCCGCGGAGTCGACGATGTAGCGATCGTAGGGAATGTTGACCACCGGCGGCGGCACGTCGACATAGAAGCCGCCGACCGCGCGCGGATCGCGGTAGCTGTTGTCGATGATGACGATCTCGCGCCCGCCGGGGTCCCTGCGGATTCGCCGCAGCAACTGACCGTCGGCTCCGACCACGGTGATCACCTCGCTGCCGTCGGGACGGATCACGACGGTGCGGGTTTCGCCGCCGACAACGTCGGTGCGGATGTCGCGAGCGCCATAGCGGAAGCGATAGAGGTCGTTGCCGCGAACGTACTCCTGCCCGCTCGGGTCGCGGATGATGATGCGGTCGGGCTCGGTATAGATGGTGCGGCCGCCTTCGACGACCTCCTGCCGCTGATTGCGGTAGTCGGCGATGGTGGCGCCGATGACGGCGCCGGCCACCACGCCCGCACCGATCGCGAGCGGCGTCAGGTCACGCTGCTGCGGACGCGGCGGAGGCGGCAGCGGTGCTGCGACCGCCGGTGCGGCCTGGAAGGCCGGTGCGACCGTCGGCGGAGCGTATTGCGCCCTGTTGGGCGGCGGCGCTGCGGCCGGCGAGCCGGGGACGACAGTTGGCGCCGCGGCGCCGGCGGGAGCCGCGGGCCGTGCCGGGGCACCACCCGCCTGCGGCTGCGCAGGCGGAGTTCCGGCAGCGGGCGCGCCCGTGGGCGGCGTGCCACCCTGACGTCCGGGTGCCGGCGTCACGGTGCCGCCAGGAGCGGGCGTCGCCGTCGGGGCTGGGGTTGCGCCGGGTGCCGGCGTTGCTGCCGGACCCGTACGTCCGGCCGGCGGCGTGGTCGTCGCGCCGCCAGGAGCGGGTGTAGCAGTTGGTGTGGGCGTCGGGGTCGGCGTCGCCCGAGTTGTCGGCGCCGCTGGAGCAGGCGTGGCCGTCGGCGCTGGCGCTGCTGTGGGCGTCGGGGTCGGCGTGGCCCGAGTCGTCGGCGCCGCTGGAGCAGGCGTAGCTGTCGGCGCTGGCGCTGCTGTGGGCGTTGGCGACGGGATGACCCGTCCCTGCGGAGGCGTCGCGGTCGGCGCAGGTGTCGGTGTGGCCGTCGGGGCAGGCGCGGCCGGACGCGCCGCCGGCGCGGCGGGCGCAGGAGCTGGGGTCGCGGTGGGCGCCGGCGCGGGACGCACCTGAGGCGCCGCTGCGGGCGGCGGGGCTGTGGGCGTCGGAGCCGGACGTGCCGCGGGCGGTGCCGGAGGCGGCGGCGGGGTCGGCGCGTGCTGCTGCGGGGCCGCGGCCGGAGGCGGCGACGGCTGCTTCGGAGCGGCAGGCGGTGCCGGCGGCGGTGCCTGGTGCGTCGGGGGCGGCGGCGGAGGTGGCGTCGGACGCGTCGGCGCGGCAGCCGGCGGCGGCGTTGGAGCATGGGGCGGAGCCGCAGCGGGAGGCGGTGCGGTCGGACGCGTGGGAGCTGCAGGCGGCGGTGTCGGCGCCGGCGGGTGCACAGCGGGCGGCGCGCCCTTCGGCTGCTCCTTCGGAGGCTGCTTCGGTTTTCCGTCAGGGCCCGTTTCTTGTTGTGTCTGGGCCTGCGCGAGCACGAGCGGCGGCGCGCTTTGCGCATGCGACGCGGAGCTTGCGAATTGCATCGCGGTCAGAGCCGTCGTGGCAAGCAGCACGAAGCGAAGATTGGTCATGTCGTGAAATTCCCCGGAAGGTTCTTTGACGAAGAAAGTTGGATGATGAACAGCTACGCGTTGGGCCGCATTGTGGCGGGCGAAGACGTGGCGGCCCGATTTATTTCTGCATGCAAATCATGTCACACGAACAACGTTCATTGCGCATTCAGAAGCAGGTTGCAATCGCCTCATATGTGGTCGTTCGCCTCATGTTTGATCCTGCGGCGAACTGCATCCGTCGCGGGATTCGGTGTAAGTGGTCCATTCGGTCCACGCTGTGGAACCTCTTCTGGAATGCGAGGCGGCAATTCATCCGGACGCGGCGGTGCGTCGGGCTCATGCACGGGCGGCGCGATGTCGGGCTGCGGCGTGCCCGGCGGAATTCTCGGCGGCGGCTCGGAGGGAGTCCCCGGTGTCGCAGGCGGAATCTCGGGCGGTTCGATCGGCATCAGCACCTTCACGTTCGGTTGTCCAGAGGACAACGACGATGCTGCGTAGATGTTCCTCGCCGCGTGGTGTCAAGAACCGCTCATTCCGGCGCGTGACAGACGGCCTCGATGTTGTGGCCGTCGGGATCGAGCACGAAGGCGCCGTAGTAGTTCGCATGATAATGCGCGCGAATGCCGGGCGCTCCATTGTCGCGGCCGCCGGCCGCCAGCGCCGCCACATAGAAGGCGTCGACCGTCGCGCGGTCCTTGGCCAGGATCGCGACATGCACCGGCTTGTTCAGCGCGCCTTCGCCGCCGATCCAGAAATCCGGCTTGCCGTCGGCGCCGAAGCCGGCGGCCGGATCGTGACCGGTCTGCTCCTGCGTGACCTCCATGATCAGGCCGTAACCGAGCGGCGCCAGCGCCTCGGTGTAGAACGCTTTCGCACGCTCATAGTCGGAGACCGGGAAGCCCAGGTGATCGATCATCGCAACCTCCGTTGTTGGTCGACGTCAGCGTGACAGGAACGTGTTGCTCCGTGTCTTGCGCGCGATCGCAAAACCGCGCGCGACCATGTCAGCAATACAATCCTCGCGCCATTCGTTTTGTGACAGATGCTCGATGACGACCGCGCGCGGCCACAATGAGGGCGGCGCATCCCTGAAGAAGCCGATCAGCACGCGGTCCTCGAAACCCTCGACGTCGATCTTCAGCGCGTCGACCTTGGTGACGCCGGCCTCGTCGAGAATGCGCGTCAGCCGCAACGACGGGACCTTGATCGCATCGGCGCCGGCCGTGCCGGTGACGACGTGAGTGGCGCCGAGATTGCCGCCGCCGGTCTCGATCATCAGCTCGCCGTCGCTGTCGCCCGCGGCCGCCTGCACCAGGCGAACCTGCGTCGCTCTCGAGGCGGCGTGGTTGAACGAGAGCCGTGCAAAGGTCATTGGATGCGGCTCGATCGCGACCACCTTGCCCTCAGGCCCGACCTGGCGCGACATCACCAGCGCGAAGGTGCCGACATTGGCGCCGACATCGATGAACACGCCGCCGGCCGGCGTGTGCTGGCGCAAGAAATCGAGTTCGTCGAGATTGTAGTCGGGATTGAACAGCGCGCCGCGCTCGGTCGCGCTGCCCTGATGATAGAAGCGGAACGAGGCGCCCTGATAAGTCACGTCGACCGGGCCGCCGCGCATCAAATTGACCAGCCGCGACAGCCACGGGCGGAATGCACCGCGCTTCAGCCCCGATTGCTGGGCGAGGCGAATGATCGCGGCCTGCGCCGCGTTCGGCGCAAACGCGCCGAACGGCGCGAGCGAAGGGTCGTTGTCGGGCGTCAAGCAGGTAGTCCTCGTTGCAAGCGGCGCATGCATAGCCGGTTTTGCCGGCGACTCCAACGGTGAGGTGTCGGGAATGCGGCCCGGATGTCACGCTGCTTTCTTCGCGGCCTCCTCGCGCTGGCGCAGGAAGCGGCTGAGCAGCTTGCGCCGGCCCTTGCGCGGGATCAGGTTGACGTCGCTTACGAGCTTGGCGCCGCCCTTGCGGCGCTCCAGCACGATCTTGCGGCTGTGGAAGGCCTCCAGCTCGACGCGATGCGCGACGCTGACGATGGTCGCCTTCGGCAGCTCGTCCGTGATCATCTTCATCATCTTGTCCTGGCTCTTCTCGTCGAGCGCCGAGGTAGCCTCGTCCAGCACGACGATGTCGGGGCTGTGCAGCAGAAGCCGCGCGAAAGCGAGGCGCTGCTTCTCGCCGCCCGACAGCGTCTGGTCCCACGGACCCTCCTCCTCGATCTTCTCCTTGAGATGATCCAGGCCGACCTTGTGCAGGGCCTCACCGATCTCGTCGATACTCCAGTCGTCCACGGCGCCGGGATAGGCGACGGCGCGGCGCAGGGACCCGGACGGCACGTAGGGCTGCTGCGGCAGCATGAACAGCCGCCGGTCGGGATGGAGGTTGACGCTGCCGCCGCCCCAAGGCCACAGGCCTGCGATGGCGCGCACCAGCGTGCTCTTGCCGGTACCGGATTCGCCGGCGACCAGGAGGCGCTCGCCGGCCTCGATCATCACCTCGGTCTCGCCCACGACGGCGGTGCCGTCGTCGAGCGTGACGGAGAGGTCGTTGAGCTCCAGCATGGCGTCATTGCTGGTCTCGCCGCGCTTGATGCGGCCGAAACCGTCGCCCTGCTCGGCGCGCTCCAGGCCATCGAGCGACATCATCAGCGAGGCGATGCGGCGTGCGCAGGCATTCCAGTCGGCGAGCCGCGGATAGTTGTCGACCAGCCAGCCGAACGCGCTCTGCACGATGGTGAAGGCGGAAGCCGCCTGCATCACCTGGCCCAGCGTCATGCTGCCGTCGAGGAATTTGGGCGCGCAGAGCAGCAGCGGCACGACCGGCGCAACGAGGCTGGAGCCCTGCGACACCAGCGTGGTGCGCATGTGCTGGCCTGCGAGCCGCGCCCATTGCCGCAGCACGCTGGAAAAGTTGCGGTCGATGCCGTCGCGCTCCTCGTCCTCGCCGCCGAGCAGCGCGATACTCTCACCGTTCTCGCGCACGCGCGTCAGCGTGTAGCGGAAATCCGCCTCGGCCTGGTTCTTGTCCTCGGATATCTGCACGAAGCGCCGTCCGATCACCATGATCGAGCTCGAGGCGATCGCGGCATAGAGGATGGCGGCGATCACGAGAAAGCCGGGAATGGTGATCGAGGAGCCGCCGAGCGAGACGTTGAGCGCGCCGCCGATGGTCCAGAGCACGACGATGAAGGTCGCGGCCGACAGCAGCGCCGACGTCACGCCGGCGAGAAAATCGACCGGCGAGTCCGTGGCAATGCGCAGGTCCTCGGCGATCCGGTATTCGGGATTCTTGTGGTCGCCGTCGACGAGGTTGAGCTGATAGTAGCGGCCGTTGGCGAGCCAGCGCGTCAGCACGCTACTCGTGAGCCAGGCGCGCCAGCGCCGCTGGATGCCCATGCGCGCGAACACCTGCGCCACGCCGAGCACGATGCTGCCGATCGCCAGCGGGAAGAACAACGCGGTGAGATGGAAGACGGCGGGCGCATCGCGCTTCTCGATCGCATCGAAAATCGCGCGGTTCCAGACATTGATGCCGTATTGGAAGCCGACGGTCAGGACGATCAGCACGCCGAGGCCGATCGAGAACGGCCAGGCCAGCCGGTCGCCATTGCGTCCCCAGAAGCCGCGTGCGCTGATCCAGAAGCGGGTGAGCAGATAATCCTTGCGTGCCTGCTCGGCTTCCTCAGGCGATAGTTCCGGGTCGGGCTCGAGCAATTCCGGCGGCGGAGCCGTCTCCTCGCCGCTCTCCCCGGTGATCTCGACATTAGGCGCTTTTTCGCCTCGTTCGCGCTTTGCGGCCGGCTTCTGCATGGCCGGACAACGCGAGAAAAATCAGGCGGTTCCCGCTGGTTCCTGGCAACGGCTTACTTGGCTGCCCCATCGCGCACCCGCCGCAGCCGTGCAGCCCGGTGCAGCACGCGGGACAATTCCTCGATCGAATAGGGCTTTTGCACGAGGTCGAAGCCGGCGACGCCGTCCTGGGACAGCGCCTGGCTGTAGCCCGTTGTCAGCACGACCGGCACGCCGATGCTGCGGTCGCGGATCGCCTGGGTGAGATCGAGCCCGGTCATGCCGGGCATCACCACGTCCGAGAACACGACATCGAATCGATCGGCATCGACGATCAGCTCGGCGAGCGCGTCGGTGGCGTTGTCAATCAGCGTGACGCTGTAGCCGAGCTCGGTGAGGCCGTCGGCGGCGAAATTGGCGAGCTCGATATTGTCCTCGACCACCAGTACCGCGATGCCGCTGCCGGCCGGGGCCGGCGCGGTGTTGGGCGCGAGCCGCTGCGGCAGCTGGTCCTGCGGCACGCGCGGCAAATAGAGCGAGAAGGTGCTGCCCCGGCCCACCTCGCTCTCGACGGTCACCTCGCCGCCGGATTGCCTCGCGAAGCCGAACACCTGCGACAGGCCGAGGCCGGTGCCGTGGCCGACCTGCTTGGTGGTGAAGAACGGCTCGAAGATGTGCCCGATCTGGGCTGCGGGAATACCGACGCCGGTGTCGCTGACCGCGATGCTGATGAAGCCCTGGCTGCCGGTCTGATGCGCCACGGCGTTCGGAACGCTCGTCGCCGGCTGCACGGTGAAGGCGATCTTGCCCTTGCCCTTCATGGCATCGCGGGCATTGGTCGCCATGTTGATCAGCGCCGTCTCGAACTGGCCGGCATCGGTATTGACGAGGCAGGGTTCCGCCGGCAGCCGCATCGTGATCTCGATGGCGGGTCCGAGCAGCGTGGCGAGCATGTCGTGCAGCGATTGCATCCGCGCGCCGACATCGAACACTTCCGGCTTCAGGTTCTGGCGCCTCGCGAAGGCCAGGAGCTGCGAGGTCAGCTTGGCGGCGCGCGCGACTGCGTCCGCGATCGCGGTGATGTAGCGCTGGCGCCGCTCCTCGGGCAATTGCGGCCGGTTCAACAGGTCGACGGAGGCGCGGATCACGGTGAGCAGGTTGTTGAAGTCGTGCGCGACGCCGCCGGTGAGCTGTCCGAGCGCCTCCAGGCGCTGGCTGTGCTTGAGCGCCTCCTCGGCCTCGCGCCGCTTTGCGGCTTCGGCCTGCAGATGCTGGGTGCGCCGAAACGCGAGCGCCAGCAGCAGGAACAGCAGCGCGGTCGCGGGCACACCGAACACCAGATGCTGGCCCATGGTCGCGTACCAGCGCGCGCGGATCGCCGAGGTTTCGAGCCCCGCGCTGACATAGATCGGATATTCGGCGACGCGCCGGTAGCCGATGCGGCGCTCGACGCCGTCCGATTGCCAGGCGATGGTGATGAGGCCGTGCTCGGGATTGGCCGCGATCTTCTGGCCGACCGGTCCGCCGGGGTCGAGCCGGACGTCGTGATCGAGCCGCGGAAAATGCGCAAGCACGACGCCGTCGCTGCGGCCCATCGCGAAGAAGCTGCCGGGCTCTGTGCCGATCCGGGCGTAGAAGCTCTCGAAATATTCCGGCAGCACGGACGCCTGGATCACGCCGATGAAACGGCCGTCATCGGAATCGCGGCGGCGGCTCATCCCGAAGAAGCGCGCTCCCTGATAGGGCGTGCGCGGCGTCAGCGGTGTGCCGATGAAGGTGCCGATGCTCTGGTCGACATGGGCGTAGAAGTAGTCCCGGTCGGCGAAGGTCAGCTGCGGCGGCGGCGAGGCGAGGCTGTTGACCAGCGAGCGTCCGTCCGCGTCGAAGATCCATGCCGATTTGAGCTGCGGCAGCGAATCGGTCAGCCGCTTCAGGCGGCGGTGCAGCACCGGTTCTCGCGACCGGATGACGTCGTCGGGAAGACCGCGCACAACTTCATTGAGCTCGGCGAGGCTGCGGTCGATGGTCTCGAACACCTTGAGCGCGTGCTCATGCGCGACGTCGAGCGTGCGCTCGATCTCGCGGTCGGCAATGTCTCTGGTCGAGGTGTAGGAGATCGTGGAGGCGATCGCGAACAGCGCAATGGGCAGCGCCAGGGATGCTGCCATCATCCACTGCAATAGCCTCAACGAGTTGCGTTGCGCTCCCTGCACAGTCGCTCCGGTCCCCCGACCACAGAGCTTACTTGAATTTCCCGCAAGGAAGGAAGCGGCTTGTAGCTGGAACCTTTGGTTGCAATCCAAGGGTTCGCTCGCGACGCGGGTTGCGGCCAATTCTATTCAAACTGGCGCCGATCGCGGCATAGCCCCGGCCGTCGCGGCCGGGGATGGAAGCAGGTACGAGGTTTAGATCTGCCGCTCGACCATCTTGAGCTTCAGCTCGGCGATGGCTTCCGCCGGGTTGAGGCCCTTCGGGCAGGCCTTGGCGCAGTTCATGATGGTGTGGCAGCGGTAGAGCCGGAACGGATCCTCGAGATTGTCGAGCCGCTCGCCGGTCGCCTCGTCGCGGGAGTCGGAGACCCAGCGGTTGGCCTGCAGCAGCGCGGCGGGGCCGAGGTAGCGGTCGCTGTTCCACCAGTAGCTCGGGCACGAGGTCGAGCAGCAGGCGCAGAGGATGCACTCGTAGAGACCGTCGAGCTTCTCGCGGTCCTCGTGGCTCTGGCGCCATTCCTTCTGCGGCGTCGGCGAGGTCGTCTTCAGCCACGGCTCGATGGACGCATACTGCGCGTAGAAATTGGTGAGGTCGGGGACGAGGTCCTTCACCACCGGCTGGTGCGGCAGCGGGTTGATCTTCACCGCGCCGTCCTTCACGTCGTGCATCGAGCGGGTGCAGGCCAGCGTGTTCTGGCCGTCGATGTTCATGGCGCAGGAGCCGCAGACGCCTTCGCGGCAGGAGCGGCGGAAGGTCAGCGACGGGTCGATGTGGTTCTTGATCCAGATCAGCCCGTCCAGCACCATCGGACCGCAGTCGTTGGTATCGACGTAATAGGTGTCGACGCTCGGATTCTTGCCGTCGTCCGGATTCCAGCGATAGACGCGGAATTCGCGCAGCTCGGTCGCGCCCGCGGGCTTCGGCCAAGTCTTGCCGCCGGTGATCTTCGAGTTCTTCGGAAGTGCGAATTCAACCATTTCGATAGGGCCTTCGCTGTTCGATCAATACACGCGCGCCTTCGGCGGGATGTACTGCACGTCGTTGGTCATGGTGTAGTTGTGAACCGGCCGGTACTCGATCTTGACCTTGCCGGCGTCGTCCAGCCAGGCCAGCGTGTGCTTCATCCAGTTCTTGTCGTCGCGCTCGGAATAGTCCTCGCGGGCATGCGCGCCGCGGCTTTCGGTGCGGTTGGCGGCCGAGTTCATCGTCACCACCGCCTGCGAGATCAGATTATCGAACTCGAGCGTCTCGACCAGGTCGGAATTCCATACCAGCGAGCGGTCGGAGACGGCGATGTCGGTGATGCCGCTGTGGACCTTCTGGATCAGGTTCTGGCCTTCGCTCAAAACTTCGCCGGTGCGGAACACGGCGCAGTTGTTCTGCATCACGTGCTGCATGCCCTCGCGCAGCTTCGCGGTCGGCGTGCCGCCGGAGGCGTAGCGGTAATGGTCGAGGCGGCCGAGCGCCATCTCGGACGAGTTCGCCGGCAGCTCCGGCTGCTTGGCATTGGCCGTGAGCTTCTCGGCGAGGCGCAGCGCGGCCGCGCGACCGAACACGACGAGGTCGATCAGCGAGTTGGAGCCGAGGCGGTTGGCGCCGTGCACGGAGACGCAGGCGGCTTCGCCGATCGCCATCAGGCCGGGGATCACCGCGTTGTCGTCGCCGTCCTTCTTGGTCAGCACCTCGCCGTGATAGTTCGTCGGGATGCCGCCCATGTTGTAGTGCACGGTCGGCACGATCGGGATCGGCTCGCGCGTCACGTCGACATTGGCGAAGATCTTCGCGGATTCGGAGATGCCCGGCAGCCGCTCGGCCAGCACCGCGGGATCGAGGTGGTCGAGATGCAGGAAGATGTGGTCCTTCTTCTTGCCGACGCCGCGGCCTTCGCGGATCTCGATGGTCATCGCGCGCGAGACGACGTCGCGCGAGGCGAGGTCCTTGGCGGACGGCGCGTAGCGCTCCATGAAGCGCTCGCCTTCGGAGTTGACGAGATAGCCGCCCTCGCCGCGCGCGCCTTCGGTGACGAGACAGCCCGAGCCGTAGATGCCGGTCGGATGGAATTGCACGAACTCCATGTCCTGCAGCGGCAGGCCGGCGCGCAGCACCATGCCGCCGCCGTCACCGGTGCAGGTGTGCGCCGAGGTGCAGGAGGCATAGGCGCGGCCGTAGCCGCCGGTCGCCAGAATCGTGGTCTGGGCCCGGAACCGGTGCAGCGTGCCGTCGTCGAGCTTGAGCGCGATGACGCCGCGGCAGACGCCCTGGTCGTCCATGATGAGGTCGATGGCGAAGAACTCGATGAAGAACTCGGCCGCATGGCGCAGCGACTGGCCGTACATCGTGTGCAGCATGGCATGGCCGGTGCGGTCGGCGGCGGCGCAGGTGCGCTGCGCCTGGCCCTTGCCGTAGTCCATGGTCATGCCGCCGAACGGACGCTGGTAGATCTTGCCGTCCTCGGTGCGCGAGAACGGTACGCCCCAATGCTCGAGCTCGTAGACCGCCTCGGGTGCGTTGCGCACCATGTACTCGATCGCATCCTGGTCGCCGAGCCAGTCCGACCCCTTCACGGTGTCGTACATGTGCCAGCGCCAGTCATCCTTGTGCATGTTGCCGAGCGAAGCGGAGATGCCGCCCTGCGCCGCGACCGTGTGCGAACGAGTCGGAAACACCTTGGTGATGCAGGCCGTGCGCAGGCCCGCTTCGCTGCAGCCGACCACGGCGCGCAGGCCGGCACCGCCGGCGCCGACCACGACGACGTCATAGGTGTGGTCTTCGATGGGGTAGGCTTTGCCGTTGGTGGCGGGAGCGGCGTTGCCCTTGCCATTCGTCGCTGCGGCCATGGGTTACACTCCGGAGGAAAGCTTCAGGATCGCATAGATCGAGGCGAGCGCCACGGCGATCGAGAAGAAATTGTTGAGCATCATCGAAACGAGCTTCACCTTCTCGTTATGGACGTAGTCGTTGATCACCTCCTGCATGCCGATCTTCATGTGCCAGGCGCTGGCGATGATGAAGAGCAGCATGATCACAGCGATCGGCAGCGAGCCGAGGATCTGCGCGGCGCCGGCCTGGTTGCGGCCGAGCAGCATCATGATGATCACCAGCACCGGGATCATCAGCAGCGTCATCGCAACGGCGGTGAGGCGCTGGCGCCAGAAATCGGACGTGCCCGAATGCGCCGCGCCGAGATTGCGGACGCGGCCGAGCGGGGTGCGCATGCTGCGCTTCGGCGTATCGGTCGTGCTCATCGTCCACCTCCGATCGCGTAGGCGATGATCCAGATCAGCACCGTCAGCACGATGCCGCCGATCAGCGCGCCCCAGGTCAGCGCTTCGCGCTCATTGGCCTTGAAGCCAAAGCCGAGGTCCCACACGAAATGCCGGATGCCGCTGAGCATATGATGCATCAGCGCCCAGGTGTAGCCGAACACGATCAGGCGGCCGATGACGCTGCCGGTGAAGGCCTGCACGTTGGCATAGGCCGCGGGACCGGAGGCCGCCGCGATCAGCCACCAGGCCAGCAGCAGGGTTCCAACATAAAGAGCAATGCCGGTGGCGCGATGGACGATGGACAGCGCCATCGTCAGCGTCCAGCGGTAGGTTTGCAGGTGTGGTGAAAGCGGTCGTTCGATCCGTGCGGTCATGGGCTTTGATGTTTTATGGCGGCCCAGCAAGGGCGCGCGGGGATCGCGAAAGGTCGGCCCTATTTACGGAGTCGAATCTATCCACGCAATCACCAAATCGCCATAAACCGAACCTGGGTTCAGCTCTACAACGACGAGAAGCAAGGCCATTCAGAGGCTTGGTATACCAGAGCGCCTTGGGCTCGTCTAAGAATAGAATCATGAATCAGTTCTTTTTAAGCTTCCTCGATCAGCATTGAAAACACTATTGGAACGCCTCTAACTCACCTGCCGTCAGAGGTCGTCTCGCATGCCGACGCGCAGGGCGGACTTCGGCTGGCGTGCCCCGGCGCCCGCGATGCCGGCCATTCGGATCACCCTCGGTCGTTGGCAATGGATATGCGCAGTCCGCAATCCGCCCCGCCGCAACGCTTAATCGCCGACGGAGTTGCTCGGCCCATCATCCTCGGAAAGGGCGTGACGAAACTGCTTGGGCTCCGCCGAATCGAATGGGTGGCCCTTGCGCCAGCGTTCGACCAGGAAATCCACGAAAGCCCGGATCTTTGCCGATCCGCGGCGGGACGGCTGATAGAGCGCATGAAGCGGCGCGGGCGCCGGTTCGTACTCCCCGAGGATCCGACACAGCCGTCCCTCGGCCAACTCCGCACCCACCTGCCATGACGGCACGCGGACGATGCCTGCGCCGTTCCCCGCGGCCATGACCAGCGCGTCGAGGCTATTGACCCAGAGCCGGCCGGAAATCCGTACGCTGGATGCGGTCTTCGTGTCGCGACCGAATCGCCAGATGGCAACGCCCGGCGTGTCGGAAAACACGAGGCAGTCATGCCCGACGAGATCCGATGGCGTATGCGGCGTGCCCCGGCGCGCCAGATAGTCCGGCGAGACGCAGTGGATCATCTGCACCTCGCCGAGCTTTCGCGTGACGAGCTGCGAATCCGGCTGGCGTCCGACCCGCAGCGCCAGATGCACATCCTCCTCGACCAGCTCGACGCGGCGATCGACCAACAACAGCTCGACCGAGAGCGATGGATAGCGGCGCAGGAAATCGCCCAGCAGCGGTGAGATCAGCAGGCGCCCCATCAATGTCGGGGCGCTGACGCGCAGCCGTCCCGACGGCTCTCCGCGTGTCCCCGCCAGCGCCTCCTCGATCTCCCTGATGTCGCCGAGGATCGATCGGGCGCGCTCATAGAGGATCCGTCCCTCTTCCGTGAGTGCCACCTGCCGGGTCGTTCGCACCAGGAGGCGCGTGCCGAAATGTTGCTCCAGCGCGGTGATCTGCCGGCTCACCGACGTCAACGAGCTCGGCAACGACCTCGCCGCGGCGGACAGGCTGCCGGCGTCCACCACCTGGACGAAGGTCGCCATGGCCTCGAGCTGGTCCATGTCCATCCTTCCGCATTTCGCAAACTAGCTCTCCCAGCTTCGCGCATGGTCGCGGAATGTGAAAGGGTCTATGCAGGGCGCGACCACCGGGAACCAAGGTTTGGACGTGCGATGGCGGGACTTGATATTGCGGAAATCGTCGAGTTGGCGCTGCTGCTGATCGCAGTCGGTGCGCTCTCCGGCTTTCTCGCTGGTGTATTCGGCATCGGTGGCGGCGCCATCCTGGTGCCGGTGTTCTACGAATGCTTCCGCATCGCCGGCGTGCCGCTGGAGGTGCGGATGCCGCTCTGCGTCGGCACTTCGCTTGCCGTGATCATCCCGACCTCGATCCGCTCGTTCCAGGCGCATTACAAACGCGGTGCGGTCGATATGACGATCCTGCGCGTGTGGTGGCTGCCGATCGTGATCGGCGTCGTCGCCGGCAGCGTGGTCGCGCGCTACGCGCCGGAACGGCTGTTCAAGGTCGTCTTCGTCTGCGTCGCCTACTCAGCGTCGGCGCGTCTCATCTTCGCACGCGAGGGCTGGAAGTTCGGCGACGACCTGCCGAAGGGGCCGTTGACGCGCGCCTACGGCTTCTGCGTCGGCATTTTGTCGACGCTGATGGGCATCGGCGGCGGCCTGTTCTCGAATTTGCTGATGACCTTCTACGGCCGTCCGATCCATCAGGCGGTCGCGACCTCGTCGGCACTTGCCGTGCTCATCTCGATCCCCGGCGCGCTCGGCTACATCTATGCCGGCTGGCCGGCGGCGGCGGCCTATCCCAGCGTTTCGGCTCTGCAGGTGCCGTTCGCACTCGGCTACGTCTCGCTGATCGGCGCCGTGCTGGTGATGCCGATGAGCCTCGTCACAGCGCCGCTGGGCGTGAGGGCCGCGCATGCGATGTCGAAGCGGACGCTGGAGGTCGCGTTCGGCTGCTACCTCTTCATCGTCGGCAGCCGGTTCGTGCTGAGCCTGACAGGCGGCCACTAATTGATGGACCGATCCTTCAATCTCACTTCGCTGCGGCCCCACACTCGGAGATCGCCTTGCGCATCCAGAAGATCGGCCTCGGCCAATGCCTGAATGCGAGCTGCAAACACTTCATAATCGATAGGAGTGCCTAGCTCTCGACTTTCTCAACCGCGCAGTAGAGAACGGAGCAATTGCGCCCCTACTTCTTCGCGTAAATATCCTTGTAAGTATCCCGCAAGATGTTCTTCTGCACCTTGCCCATGGTGTTGCGCGGCAGCTCGTCGACGACGAAGACGCGCTTGGGCACCTTGAATTTGGCCAGCCGGCCGTCGAGCGCCTTCAGCACCGAGGCTTCGCTCACATCCGCGTCCTTGGTGCAGACCAGGACGGCGGTGACGCCCTCGCCGAAATCCGCGTGCGGCACGCCGATCACGGCGGATTCGATCACGCCCGGCATGGCGTCGATCTCGCTCTCGATCTCCTTCGGATAGACGTTGAAGCCGCCGGAGATCACGAGATCCTTGCCGCGGCCGAGGATGTGGACGTAGCCCTTGGCGTCGATCTTGCCCAGATCGCCCGTGATGAAGAAGCCGTCGGGCCGGAATTCGGACTTGGTCTTCTCCGGCATGCGCCAATAGCCCTTGAACACGTTCGGGCCCTTCACCTCGATCATGCCGATCTCCTCGTGCGCCAGCTCCTTGCCGGTCTCGGGGTCGGTCACGCGCACGGAGACACCGGGAAGGGGGAAGCCGACCGCGCCGGGCACGCGCTCGCCGTCATAGGGGTTCGACGTGTTCATGTTGGTCTCGGTCATGCCGTAGCGCTCGAGCACCGCATGGCCCGTGCGCGCCGACCATTCGCGATGGGTTTCGGCGAGCAGCGGCGCCGAGCCCGAGATGAACAGCCGCATGTGCCTGGTCGTCTCGCGCGACAGCGCGGGATTCTGCAGCAGGCGGGTGTAGAAGGTCGGCACGCCCATCAGCACCGTGGCGCGCGCCATCAGCTTGATGATGAGATCGGGGTCGAGCTTCGGCAGGAAGATCATCGACGCCCGCGCGAACAGCGTCACGTTGGTCGCCACGAACAGGCCGTGGGTGTGATAGATCGGCAGCGCGTGGATCAAGACGTCCTTGTCGGTGAAGCGCCAGTACCCGACGAGGCTCAGCGAGTTCGACGCCAGATTGTCGTGCGTGAGCATCGCGCCCTTGGAGCGGCCGGTGGTGCCGGACGTGTAGAGGATCGCGGCGAGGTCGTCGCCCGCGCGCCTGACGGTCGCAAATTCGCTGCCGGCCTTGTCGGCGGCCTCGGTCAGCGAGCCCTTGCCGTCCGGTCCGAGCGTCTCGACTTTCGCCTTCACCTTGGCGGCGATCGGCGCGAGCCCCTCGGCCTTGGAGGGATCGCAGACTACGAGCGACGGCTCGGCATCGCCGATGAAGTAGTCGAGCTCGTTCAGCGTGTAAGCGGTGTTGAGCGGCAAATAGACTGCGCCGGCCCGCACGGTTGCGAGATACAGCACGATGTTGGCGACGGACTTCTCCACCTGCACCGCGACGCGGTCGCCGGGCTTCACGCCGCGCGCGACCAGCACGTTCGCCATTTGCCCGGCGCGCGCGATCAGATCGCCATAGCTGATGCGAGCCCCGTCATGCGTCTCGATCGCAAGGCGCGCAGGGCTGTCGAGGTCGTCGAACAGGCGGGAAAACAGGTTGGCGTTGGCAGCTTGGTTCATGCAAGATTTCCTCGACCGCAAGGCTTGTAAAGGCTTGTAAAACAAGGCCGGTCAAAACCGAGGGCTGGATTAGCAAAAACCGCCCCAATGAAGCAACGGAGACAGTTTGCATGACAAAAAACGGGAAACGCGTGGCCTGGGTTACCGGCGGTGGCAGCGGGATCGGGGAAGCCGGCGCCGAGGCGCTCGCGGCCGACGGCTGGACGGTGGTGGTCTCCGGCCGGCGCAAGGAGGCCCTGGATATCGTGGTTGCGAAGATCACCAGGGACGGTGGCGTGGCGGAGGCCCTGGCGCTGGACGTATCCGTTGCCGCCGACGCCCAGAGGACGGCCGATCAAATCGTCGCGAAGCACGGCCGTATCGACCTGCTCGTGAACAATGCCGGCATCAACGTCCCCAAGCGGAGCTGGCAGGACATGGAACTGGAGGGCTGGGACAAGCTGGTCCAGGTCAATCTCAACGGCGTGCTCTATTGCATGCGCGCGGTGCTGCCGACGATGCGCAAGCAGAAGGACGGCTCGATCATCAACGTCTCGTCCTGGGCCGGCCGCCACGTCTCGAAGATGCCGGGCCCGGCCTACACCACCACCAAGCACGCGGTGCTGGCGCTGACCCATTCCTTCAACATGGACGAATGCGTCAACGGCCTGCGCGCCTGCTGCCTGATGCCGGGCGAGGTCGCGACCCCGATCCTGAAGCTGCGCCCGGTGGTGCCGAGCGAGGAGGAGCAGGCCAGGATGCTGCAGTCCGAAGACCTCGGCCGAACCATCGCCTTCATCGCATCGATGCCGCCGCGCGTGTGCATCAACGAGCTGCTGATCAGCCCGACCCACAATCGCGGGTTCATTCAGACGCCGCTGAGCAGGGATTGATCCCAGTCCTGTAGGGTGGGCAAAGCGAAGCGTGCCCACCACGCGCCTCCAATCGCCGAGAGATGGTGGGCCGGTCTCCACTCTGAGCAGGGATTGAAGGGCGCGGCTCGAGCCACATTCTCTCCTCGTCGTCCCGGATCGGCGCTCCGCTTCGCTGCGCTTGCCCGGGACGACGGTGGAGAGTGGCGCGCTCACGCGGCCCCACGAAATCTCCCGCGCAAAGTTTCACGCATCACAAAGAATTTTTATCCGAAACCGCCGCGCAAACACTCCCGTAGTTCGGTCCAACGACGGCGCTGCTACCTCATCTCGAACGGTCGCAGTCCGTTGTTGCCCAACGCCGGCGACTGCCGGTCACAATCCAATCGGGAGACCCTCCATGTCGAAGCGTATTGCCTATCTCGCTGCCGCCGCTTTCAGCGCACTTGCCGTCACCGCGACCGTCGTCGCACCCGTCCGCGCCGAGGAGAAGACCGTGATGGTCGGCGGCGCGGCGATGTTCCCCTCCAAGAACATCATCCAGAACGCCGTCAACTCGAAGGACCACACCACGCTGGTGGCGGCGGTGAAGGCGGCCGGTCTCGTTCAGACGCTGGAAGGCAAGGGCCCGTTCACGGTTTTCGCGCCGACCAACGCCGCCTTCGGCAAGTTGCCGGCCGGCACCGTCGACACCCTGGTCAAGCCTGAGAACAAGGCAACCCTGACCAAGATCCTCACCTACCATGTCGTGCCCGGCAAGCTCGAAGCCTCCGACCTCACCGACGGCAAGAAGCTCAAGACCGCCGAGGGCGAGGAACTCACGGTCAAGAAGATGGACGGCAAGACCTGGATCGTCGACGCCAAGGGCGGCACCTCGATGGTGACGATCACCAACGTCAACCAGTCGAATGGCGTCATCCATGTGGTCGACACCGTGCTGATGCCGGCGACGTAACACCGCGCAGCCCTGTTTCATCCCCGAAAGGCAGGGTGCGACGAAACGGCGAGCCGGGGGCGCCCGGCTCGCTTTATTGTGACCACGATACCGTGCAGACATGGATTCGATAGCGGACGGGGCGTAACGAAAGCGGAATGACCGGCGTATATCTACAGACACACGACGCCCAGGACGGAACCATCATGTCGAGCCTCACCGTAACCGAAGCGCAGGTCAGGACCACCCCGGCCAAAGTAATCCAGCCGGCCTGGGTCCGGGTCATGCACTGGATCAATGCGCTGGCCATGATCCTGATGATCATGTCGGGCTGGCAGATCTACAACGCCTCGCCGCTGTTCAACTTCAGCTTCTCCCGCGACATCACGCTCGGCGGCTGGCTCGGCGGCGCGTTGCTCTGGCACTTCGCCGCGATGTGGCTCCTGATGATCAACGGGTTCGCCTACCTGATCACCGGTCTTGCCACTGGCCGCTTCCGGAAAAAATTGCTGCCGATCACGCCTGCGGGCGTGATCCACGACGTCAGGGCGGCGCTGACCTTCAAGCTCGGCCATGACGATCTCACCGTCTACAATTACGTCCAGCGCCTGCTCTATGCCGGCATCATCGTGGTCGGCATCCTCATCGTGCTGTCCGGCCTGTCGATCTGGAAGCCGGTGCAGCTCTACTATCTGGTGATGCTGTTCGGCGACTATCCGACCGCGCGCTACGTCCATTTCTTCTGCATGGCCGCGATCTGCGCCTTCCTCGTGATCCACGTCGCGCTGGCGCTGCTCGTGCCGAAGAGCCTGCGCGCCATGATCATCGGCCGTTGAGGAGGAGAACATGGCCAAGCGTTCGTTCCTGATCCCCGGCGTCGACAAGCGGCTGCTGATCAAGGACTCCATCAAGACGATGCCGGACTTCACCCGCCGCCGCTTCATCGCGGGCGGCGCCAGCCTCGGCGCGCTGACGCTGCTCACCGGCTGCGACGTCATCGACTCGTCCTCGGCCGAAACCATGCTGGCGAAGGTCTCGAAATTCAACGACGCCGTGCAGGCCTGGATGTTCAATCCCGACGCGCTGGCGCCGACCTTCCCGGAAAGCGCGATCACCAAGCCGTTCCCGTTCAACGCCTATTACGATCTCGACGATGCGCCCGATGTCGACGGCGCGGACTGGAAGCTCGAGGTGCGCGGCCTCGTCGACAACAAGAAGTCGTGGACGCTGGACGAGCTCTATCAACTGCCGCAGGTGACCCAGATCACCCGGCATATCTGCGTCGAGGGCTGGAGCGCGATCGGAAGCTGGACCGGCACGCCCCTGCGCGACTTCCTCAAGCTGATCGGCGCCGACACCCGCGCGAAGTACGTCTGGTTCCAGTGCGCCGACAAGGACGGTTACAACTCGCCGCTCGACATGCGCAGCGCGCTGCATCCGCAGACCCAGATGACGTTCAAATACGCGAACGAGATTTTGCCGCGCGCCTACGGCTTCCCGATGAAGATCCGCGTGCCGACAAAGCTCGGCTTCAAGAACCCGAAATACGTCGTGTCGATGGAAGTCACCAACGAGTACAAGGGTGGCTACTGGGAAGACCAGGGGTATAATTCGTTCAGCGGGAGCTGATGCCGCAAATTGTAGGGTGGGTTAGCCCCGCGGCTGCGCGAAGCGCAGTCCGCTGGCGTAACCCACCAAGGTCTGTCCCAGCGGAAACTAAAGAGGTGGGTTACGCTGACGCTAACCCACCCTACGGTCCTGAATGCCTCGGCCCCACCTTCCGCTGGCACAGCGCCGCCATTGCGCCGAGCGCGAGCAGCGCGGCCGACACGTTCAATGCATAGGACAAGCTGCCCAGCGCATCCGTGATGGCGCCGACGAAGATCGGCCCCAGCGTCTGGCCGACGCCGAATGAAATCGTCATTGCCGCGATCGCGGTCGGCCACGTCTCATGCGGATAGTTGTAGCGCACGAAGGCGGTGGTCGAGCCGACGACCGCGAAGAACGCGACACCGAACACGACCGCCGAGGTTGCCAGCCACGCGGTCGAATGCCCCAGCATCGGCAGCGCTGCGCCGAGCGCGTTGGTGCCGAGGATGATGGCGGTTGCAAGTCCGCCGCGATCCAGCGCGAGCACGCCGCGCCAGACCCAGGGTGTGGCAAAGGCGCTGACGCCGATCAGGCCCCAGAACGCGGCCTGCGCGGCGGCGCCGCCTCCGGCATCGCGCACATAGGCGATCATGAAGGTCATGTAGGCGATGTAGCCTGCGCCGAACAGGAAATAGCTGGCGAGATAGATCAACACGGGAAGGATCGCGAAGGCGGCGTGGCTGCCTTCCGTGAAACGCGCGCGGCTCTCGATCCGGATCAGGAACAGCGGGATCGTCATCGCCGCGGAGAGCAGCGTCAGCGCCCACCACACGATCCACCACGAACCCGGCCCGAAATGCTGCAAGGCGAACGGCGCAATCAGGCCGGAGGCGAGGATGCCGACGCCGGGGCCGGCATAGAACAGGCTGAGCAGGAAATTCGCCCGCTCGGGATGCGATTGCGCGATGGTCGCGGCCAGCGCCCCGCCGGCGACGAAGCCGGCCGCTGCGCCGAGGCCCAGCACCAGCCGCGCCAGGCTCAGCGCGATGAAATTGCCGGTCAGCGCGCACAGCGCGAGCGCGGCGACGCAGGCCACGGTTCCACCCCGGATCGCCATCGACCAGCCGACCCGCCGGATCAGCCGGGAGGCCATCAGCGCGCCCACGAGGTAGCCGACGGCGTTGATGGTGTTCATGAAGCCGGCCGCCGAATAGGACCAGTTCAGGCTGTCGCGCATATCCGGCAGCACCAGCGCATAGGCAAAGCGGCCGATGCCGAGCCCGACCGTCGCCGCCAGCGACAGTGTCAGGATCAGCCGCGCGGGATGCGCGTCGGGTTGGGGGCGCTCTGGGGCGTGCAAAGGGTACTCCGGCAGGCCGGGAGTGTGGCAGGCCCCGCCCGCCTTGCACAGCCGTGCCGCGGCAATGGTGTCTTGCCAAGCGCGCAACGCCGCTCTAGCACTCCGGCCGAACCGTCATTCCGGGGCGCGCCTTTTGGCGCGAGCCCGGAATCCATTTTCCCGCTGGCGCCGTGGCCCGATGGATTCCGGGCTCGCTCGCTTTGCTCGCGCCCCGGAATGACGCCCCAGGATTGAGAGGAACGACCAATGGCGACCCACAAATTGCTGCTGCTCCCCGGTGACGGTATCGGCCCGGAGGTGATGGGCGAGGTGAAGCGGCTGATCGACTGGCTCAATTCGGCGGGGATTGCCAAATTCGAGACCGACACCGGGCTCGTCGGCGGCGCCGCCTATGACGCGCACAAGGTGTCGATCTCTGAAGGCGACATGGCCAAGGCCAAGGACGCCGACGCCGTGATCTTCGGCGCGGTCGGTGGCCCGAAGTGGGATGCCGTGCCCTATGAGGTGCGCCCGGAAGCTGGCCTCTTGCGCCTGCGCAAGGATCTCAGCCTGTTCGCCAACCTCCGTCCCGCCGTGTGCTATCCGGCGCTGGCCGATGCGTCGAGCCTGAAGCGCGAGGCGGTCGAGGGTCTCGACATCGTCATCGTGCGCGAGCTCACCGGCGGCGTCTATTTCGGCGAGCCCAAGACCATCACCGATCTCGGCAACGGCCAGAAGCGCGCCATCGATACCCAGGTCTACGATACCTATGAGATCGAGCGCATCGCCCGCGTCGCCTTCGAGCTTGCCAAGAAGCGCAAGAACAAGGTGACGTCGATGGAGAAGCGCAACGTCATGAAGTCGGGCGTGCTCTGGAACGAGGTGGTGACGCAGGTCCACAAGCGCGAATATGCCGACGTCACGCTCGAGCATCAGCTCGCCGATTCCGGTGGCATGATGCTGGTGAAGTGGCCGAAGCAGTTCGATGTCATCGTCACCGACAATCTGTTCGGCGACATGCTGTCCGACATCGCGGCGATGCTGACCGGCTCGCTCGGCATGCTGCCCTCGGCCTCGCTCGGCGAGGTCGATGTGAAGAGCAAGAAGCGCAAGGCGCTGTATGAGCCCGTGCACGGCTCGGCGCCCGACATCGCCGGCAAGGGCCTCGCCAATCCGATCGCGATGATCTCCTCGTTCGGCATGGCGCTGCGCTACTCCTTCGACATGGGCGCGCTCGCCGACAAGCTCGACCAGGCGATCGCCGCCGTGCTCGCAAGCGGCCTGCGCACCGCCGACATCAAGTCGGAAGGCACGACGGCCGCCTCGACCACGCAGATGGGCGAAGCGATCTTGAAGGAATTGCAGAAGCTGCACGCGTAAGGACGCGCACCGCAATCGTAGGGTGGGCAAAGCGAAGCGTGCCCACCACTTCCATCGGTGTTGCGGACAGATGGTGGGCACGGCGCTTTCACGCCTTTGCCCACCCTACGGCGGCCTTAAAAAACAAATGGCCGGGCGTGAGCCCGGCCATTTCGATTCCGTAAGTCGTGTCCGCTTCAGTACAGCGGAAAATTCCGCGGATAGCCGCCGACATCGGCCGGCGTCGAGAGCGGCTGGCGATCGATCGGGCGGTTGTTGTTCTCGCGCGCGAAGGTCGGATAGCCGATAGCCGGCGGGAAGGCGTAATCGCTGAACTTGCGGTCGCCCGGATTGACCTCGGTGCCGCCGTCGAGCCAGGAGCGCTTGCTCACATAGATGCGGGTGCGCGGGCCTTGCTGATAGACCACGTTGGGACCGCTCGGGCCTTCATAGCGCTGCCTCTTGGTCTCGGCCGAAGCCGGCGTCGCAACGCCCATGGCAATCACGGCGCCCGCCGCCAGCCAGATCGCCAGTTTGTTCGCGGCCAATTTGTTCGCGCCGGTGAATTTCGAGCTCATCACGTCCCCTTCAGGCGGCAGGCCGCCAATCAATTTCGCCCCATACTAGCCCGCCAGGGCCGGCCGGAACTAGGTCTATTGGGTCACACCAGCACGGAATAATCGTGCGCGCAGGCAAAAGTTGCATGAAAACCAGCGACTTGAGCTTGATGCCGGTCAAAGCGTCTCGCGCAATTGCGCGTTCTCGGCACCGAGCAGCCAGTCCGGCGATCCGGCGGGGCCGCATGGACGGCGCCGAAGCTCGGCATGGGCGAACAATTCCGCCAACTTCGGCTCGTTGCCCGCGGTCAAAAGCGTCAGCCGGTTCAGCGTGCAGGCGATCGCGGCGCGCTGGGCGGGCAGGGTGTCGCCCTGGCAGGAGAAGCCGGAAATCTGCAGCGCCGGGTCGTCGTTGCGCTTGAGGTAGCCGAGGCATGACGGCGTCCCCTTCGCCGCCCCGCCGGGCCGGAATAACGCGACAGGGCCGAATTTCGTATCGATCAGCCCGGCCTCCTCGAGCGGTCCGGTCGCGCCCATCAGGCTGGCCAGGATGGCCACCGCCGGCTGAGCCGGGTTGAATTCGCCGCCGGGACGGTAGACATCGAGCTCGGCGACCGCCTTGTCCGCCTCGCCGGTCCAGCGCATCACGTCCCTGCGGCCGCCGCCGGGGTGCCGGAAGATGGTATAAGAGGCTGATTTTTCAAACGAATCGTGTCGGCTGAGGGCGAAAGCCGGGTGCGAGCGGTCGGCGATGCTCCAGCCGGGCTTCGGCGTGGGCTCATCGTCGCGCAGGTCCGGCAGCTGGCCGAGGGCCGCAAGGCCGAGGATGGCAAGCAGCGCCAGAGTCCCCACATAGGCGAACAGGCGCGCCAGCGTGCCGACGACCTCGTCGGCGAAGCCGGCGAGCGCCAAATGGATACTGGTCCTGGTGGGGAATGTGGCCGTTCTGGCCTCGAGCGAGTGCATCCACTGCCTTCAGGCATGGTCCAACGTTGTCTTGAGACCGGTTCTCGCATAGAAGCGCTGCTCTTCCTGCTTAAGCCTGATCTCGCAGGAGGGCCTATTTCATCGGAGAGTGAACGATGGGTTACAAAGTCGCAGTCGTCGGAGCGACCGGCAATGTCGGACGGGAAATGCTCAACATTCTGGATGAGCGCAAATTCCCCGCGGACGAGGTCGTGGCGCTGGCGTCGCGCCGCAGCGTCGGCGTCGAGGTCTCCTATGGCGACCGGACCCTGAAGGTCAAAGCGCTCGAGCACTACGATTTCTCCGACATCGACATCTGTCTGATGTCGGCGGGCGGCTCGGTGTCGAAGGAATGGTCGCCGAAGATCGGCGCCGCCGGTGCCGTCGTGATCGACAATTCCTCGGCCTGGCGCATGGATCCGGACGTGCCGCTGATCGTGCCCGAAGTGAACGCGGACGCGACCAAGGACTTTGCCAAGAAGAACATCATCGCCAATCCGAACTGCTCGACCGCGCAGCTCGTGGTCGCGCTGAAGCCGCTGCACGACAAGGCGACCATCAAGCGCGTCGTGGTCTCGACCTATCAATCGGTGTCGGGCGCCGGCAAGGACGCGATGGACGAGTTGTTCTCGCAGACGAAGGCCGTCTACACCAATGACGAGCTGATCGCGAAGAAATTCCCCAAGCGCATCGCCTTCAACGTCATCCCCCACATCGACGTCTTCATGGAGGACGGCTACACCAAGGAAGAGTGGAAGATGATGGCGGAGACCAAGAAGATCCTTGATCCCAAGATCAGGCTCTCCGCGACCTGCGTGCGCGTGCCGGTGTTCGTCGGTCACTCCGAGGCCGTCAACATCGAGTTCGAGAATCCGATCACCGCCGACGAAGCGCGCGAGATCCTGCGCAAGGCGCCCGGCTGTCTCGTCATCGACAAGCAGGAGCCCGGCGGCTACGCCACGCCGTATGAAGCGGCCGGCGAGGACGCCACCTACATCAGCCGCATCCGCGAGGATGCGACGGTGGAGAATGGTCTCGTGCTGTGGTGCGTGTCCGACAATCTTCGCAAGGGCGCCGCGCTCAACGCGATCCAGATCGCCGAGGTCCTGATCAACCGCAAGCTGATCAGCGCGAAGAAGAAGGCGGCTTAAGAGCTGCGTAGGGTGGGTTATCCCCGCGGCTGCGCGAAAGCGCAGTCCGCGCGGCCTAACCCACCTCTTTGATTTCCGTGGAGACAGAAGCGGTGGGTTACGCCTTCGGCTAACCCACCCTACAAATTCATGCCGCGTCCCTGACGCTCCTGAATTCCTTCGCCACCTTGTCCAGCACGAACAGCGATCCCTCCGCGACGCCGAAATAGGCGCCGTGGAGCTGGGTGTGGCCGCTATCCACGGCCTTGCGCACGAACGGGAAGGTCATGAGGTTTTCGAGGCTGCGGAACACCGCGGCCTTTTCGATGCGCTCGACGAACTGCGCCATCGTCTCGTGCTCGCGCTGCTCGACCACCTCGCCCGGCTTGATGAACATCTGCATCCATTTGCCGATGAAATCGCCGGGCGTGAGCGGCTCGATCTTGTCGACGAAGGCGCGGATGCCGCCGCATTGCGCGTGCCCGAGCACCACGATGTGCTTCACACGCAGCACGGTCACCGCGTACTCCAGCGCCGCCGAGACGCCATGCGCGTTCTCATCGGGCTGATACGTCGGCACCAGATTGGCGATGTTGCGGACCACGAAGAGCTCGCCCGGGCCGACATCGAAGATCACTTCGGGCGAGACGCGGGAATCGCAGCAGCCGATCACCATCACTTCGGGCGACTGTCCCTTCACCGATAGCTCGCGGTAGCGGTTCTGCTCGGCCGGCAGGCGCTCGGTTGCGAAGGCCTTGTAGCCGTCCAGCAAGTGTTGAGGGAATGTGATCATGGCCTATGCCTAATCATATACCGCAGGGACGAACAAGCCTTTCGAATAGGCAGGCCAAGTGCTATCGGCTTCGGTAAAGGCCTGCTCGAGGAAACCGGAAGGAACGCCCGCATGACCCGCCCGCGCCGCAGCCATCTGTTCATGCCCGGCTCCAACCCCCGCGCCCTTGAAAAGGCGCGCAATCTGTCCGCCGACGGCCTGATCCTCGACCTCGAGGATTCCGTCGCTCCCGACGCCAAGGCGGTAGCGCGCGACCAGATTGCCGCCGCGATCGCGGCCAAGGGGTTCGGCAGGCGCGAGATCTTGATCCGGACCAACGGCCTCGACACGCCCTGGTGGGCCGACGACGTCGCGATGGCGGCCAAGGCGTCGCCGGACGGTATCCTGGTTCCAAAGGTCTCTACCGTCGAAGACCTCGACACCATCGGCCGGCGCCTCGCCGAACTCGGCGCGGCGCCGACGGTCAGGGTGTGGGCCATGATCGAGACGGCGCGCGCGGTGCTGCATGCCGAGGAACTGTCCGCTGCCGGGCGGGATCCGAAGACGCGGCTGTCGGGCTTCGTGTTCGGACCGAACGACATCTCGCGGGAGACGCGGATCCGGATGCTGCCCGGCCGCGCCGCGATGATCCCGATCATCACCCATTGCATCCTGGCGACGCGTGCGCATGGCCTCGAAATTCTCGACGGCCCCTATAGCGACATCAACAATTCGGATGGTTTTGCGACCGAGTGCGCGCAGGGCCGCGATCTCGGCTTCGACGGCAAGACGCTGATCCATCCGTCGCAGATCGAGGCCTGCAACGCGATCTTCACGCCGCCCGAGGAGGAAGTCGCACGCGCCCGGAAAATCATCGCGGCGTTCGAATTGCCGGAGAACGTCTCGCGCGGCGCGATCCGGCTCGATGGTGCGATGGTGGAGCGCCTGCACGCCGACATGGCGCGGCGCACGATCGCAATCGCGGATGCGATCGCGGCGATGAGCAAGGGCTAGGGCGCGGATACGAGAAAGCGATATCCGCTTTCCGACGCCAAGCGGAGATGTTCTGCTTGCCGAGAGCATTGCCGCTTTTGACCCTGGCTGTGTGAAAAGTCGCGAGTCGGCTACGATTCCTCCGTTTCCTGATGGGGGGTGCGGATGGGACGTTTCGTTGAAGGCGCGGATAGATCCCAGCTGACGCTCTTGCCGGAATGCCTGGAGGATTGGGTAAGCGAGGACAACGCCGTTTATGTCATCGATGCCTTTGTCGAGGCGCTCGACCTACATGGAATGGGATTCGAACGTGTGATCGCCAAGGAGACGGGCCGGCCCTCCTACCATCCGGCAGTCCTCCTGAAGCTGTACATCTACGGTTATCTCAATCGGGTGCAATCCAGCCGGCGCCTGGAACGCGAGGCACGCCGCAATGTCGAGGTGATGTG
>NZ_AUFA01000039.1:0-61863 GCF_000426265.1 Bradyrhizobium sp. Cp5.3
CAACCCCGTTGCCCACGTCACGAGGGCCGCGTAACATTCATTCCGGCAACGTCGGCCCGACCTAGTTCAACAGCGATCGGGACATCCCCTTCGGCGCGCGCAAAGGATACAGTGTTTTGATTTCGGTTGCTGCCTTTCCGCGTATCAGGAGGAAACGATGCGGTTGCCCGTTGCGCTCTCTATCGTGCTGATTCCGGTCACGTCGGTTATTGCGCGTGAGCAGGATCAGACCGTGTCCATTGGACCATGGACGATAGCAACCTTTTTCAAGGCGGAGAAGTTTGACAGGTGCACGATGAACCGATCCGCCAATGATCTCGACATAACGTTTGCAAGATCGGATAACGGCTTGCTCCTGTCTCTTGATTCATCGAAATGGAAGCTCGAGAGAGGCAAGACGTACGATGTCACCCTCGCGGCGGGTGCGCGATCGGTTCAGGCAAAAGCGTTGGCGGATGCGAGGAGCGTAACGATCACTCTATCGGACCGCCCGCTCGGCGAGAGAATGCGCACGGCCAATGTTCTCGAAGTGAGAGGAGAAGGAGCGACGTTGAAGGTACCGCTCGACGGAAGTACGGCGGCCCTTGAACGCCTCGATTCATGTTTCGAGAAAAACAGCCACGCCGGAGTTGAGAGTAACCCGTTCGTCGCCCCCAGTCGGAAGCCTTAGCACTTAAGCAGTCGATGCCGGCCAAGCCGCGCGACTTTCATTTTGCTCTCGAAAGCTGACGTTTATGAGTGCACGTCCTACTCGGCGGGCAGGATCAGGCCACTCAACGCGTCCATCGATGCCCCCTGAAGCGCGGCCAGTTCGCGCACGGCATCTCGGCACTCGGCAGGAGACATCGCGGAAGCCGTTAGCTCGATCCCGCTGCAGCGCTCGAACAGGCGGACGAGCCCGAGCGCGCTGGCGGCGCTGCCGAGCTGGTGCGCGGACCGCGCGAGCTGCGCACGGTCACCCGCTGCCGCCGCCTTGACGATATCCTCGATCAGCGTCGCGCCGGTCTCTTCCAGCAACCGGTGCAGCCTGGCGATCTGCGAGGCGCCCAGCAGCTCCGTCTGATCGTCGAGAAAAGCGCGGTCGATCAAGGCGCCCGCGGCCAGTTGTGCTGCGGCCGGTTCTCGCGGAGGATCGTCTTCGATCGCCTCGCGCAGGGCGTTGATCAGGATCGGCTTGCCGACGACCTTGGCGATACCCGCGCTTGCGAGCCGCTCTCGGGCAGTCCCCGAGACATCGGCGGTGACGGCGATGATCCGCGGGGTCCGTTGCAATTGGAGCCGCCGGATTTGCGCGGCCGCCTCCACGCCGTTCATGTCAGGCATGTGCAGGTCCATCAGGATGACGTCGAACGGCTGGGTGCGCGCGAGCTCGATGGCCGAGGCGCCATTCCTTGCGATCGTGGGATGATGGCCGAGCCGGTTCAGCATGGCTTCGCCGACCTCACAATTGACGGGATCGTCATCGACCAGCAGCACGCGGAGCTGGCGCGAAGGGGCGCGCTCGGCTCGCTCTGAGATGTCGTTCCCGGCATGTCCGAGCGGCACGGTGAGCGTGAACACGCTGCCGTTGCCCGGCGAGCTCTCCACTGTCAGCTCGCCGCGCATCAGGCGCGTGAGGCGCTGCGCGATCGCGAGGCCCAGTCCGGTGCCGCCGAACCGTCGCGCGATGCTGTCGTCGGCCTGGACGAAATCTTCGAAGATGCGCTCGTGCATGTCGGGTGCAATCCCGATGCCGGTGTCCTGAACGATGAAGCGAAGCCGCGTCTGGTCCTGTTCGGGCATGGCGGCCGCCTTCAGGGAGATCCCGCCGTGTGGGGTGAACTTGATGGCGTTGCCGATCAGATTGAGCAGCACGCGATTGAGCCGGACCGGATCGCCGTGGACTGACACGTTGACCGTCGGATCGCACGAGAGATCGAAGGTCAGCCCCTTGGCCAGCGCCTGGGGGCGCATCAGGTCGGCGGCGGCCTCGATCAATTGGTCGAGGCGGAAGTCGCGGGGCTCCAGCGTCTCGGCGCTGGCCTCCAGGCGCGCATATTCCAGGATGGCATCGACCAGCGCGATGAGCGTCTCGCCTGAGGCGGCGGCGGTCGCGAGGTAGCGGCGCTGGGCCTCGTTGAGGCTGCCGTCGTCGAGCAGTTGCAGCACGCCCATGACGCCGTTGAGAGGCGTGCGCAACTCGTGGCTGACGACGGCGAGAAAGCGCGACTTGGTTTCGTTGGCCGCAACGGCGGCGCTCCGGGCGCGCTCGGCGGCGTCATGCTCGGCAAGCGCATGGTCGCGGGCCTTTTCCAGTTCGGCGGTTCGCTCTGCGACCTTGCGCTCCAGCGTCGCGTAGGATTCGCGAAGGTGCGCGGCCATGTTGTTGAACTGGTCGCCGAGCGCCTCGAGTTCATCGCCGGTCTTGATTGCGAGCCGCAGGCCGAGATCGCCGCTTCCGATCCGCTTTGCACCCTGCGTCAGCATCTGGATCGGCACGGTCATGCGCCGGCTGAGCAGGAACGAGACCAGCACCGCGCAGGCCAGCAGCACCAGCAGCAGAAACGCCGAGCGCCCGATCGATGCATAGATCGGCGCATAGGCTTCGCTGAGCGGGAGCTCGACGAACACCAGCCAGCCGAGCGAAGGTACCGTTGCATAAGTCGACAGCACGCGCTGACCGGCCAGGTCCTCCTTCATCACGCCGCCTGCCTGCGGCGGCGCGCCGTCGAGCGCGGCCCGCACGTCGGGATTGCCGGAGAGATCGGTGTGGCGCAGGGCCGGCCACAGATCGGGATGCGCGATCAGTTGTCCCTTGCGATCGACTACGTAGGCCTTGCCGGTGCTGCCGACCTTGATCTTGGCAACGAGGTCCCAGATGAAGCGCAAATTGACTTCGGCGATCGTGACGTCGGGATCGCGTCCGGCGCCGCGGATGGCGAGCGTCATGAAGGGTTCGGTGTCGCCGAAGAAATAGACCGGCCCGTAATAGATCCCGTTCGCCTTGGCAGCCTGGAACGCCGGCAAGGCGGAGAGATCGACATTGCTGCCGACCCTGTCGGCCACCCGGCGCGACACGCGGACCTGCTCGCTGCCGGCGGAATTGAGCTGCGCGATTTCCGCGATCGCGGGCGACAGGCGCAGAAGACGGATGGCGTTCAGTCGCTCGTCTTCATGCGTCGACAGATCGGGGGGCAGGCGCGACAGCCATTTGAGCTGGTTCTCGATCTGGCCGATGAACGCGCCGATCTGGATGGCGGCCGAGGCGGCCTGTTCGCTCTGGATCGCTGCGAGAAGCTGCTTCTGTTCGCGATAGGAGAAGCCGACGTCGAAAGCGGTGTTGACGGCGAGCGCGGTGAAGGCGAGCGCCACGATCGAGTAGAGATATTTGCGGAACAGCCGGCCGGGGGGCGTGCGCGAATGACCCTGGTCGGCCGGCTCGTTCACTCGCGGATCTCGTCCGCACGCGCGAGCAGCGTGGCCGGAAGCTTCAGGCCGAGCGCGTCGGCGGCCTTGCCGTTGATGAGGAGCTCGTATTTCCGCGGCGATTGCACCGGCAGGTCACCGGCCTTGGTGCCGCGCAGGATGAGGTCGACGTAGTCGGCCAAGCGGATTTCCAGCGCGGCGCCGTAGCTCATCAGCCCGCCCGCGTCGATGAAATAGTGGAAGGGATAGATCATCGGCACGCGGTGCTTTGCCGCTGCTGCGACGACCGCTTGACGGTTGACCACGAGGAACGAGTCGACCAGCGCAATCATTCCGGCGGGAGGAGAGCCCGAAAAGCCGGCGATGGCCTCGTCGATCATCGATGCTTTCTGCACCGGGGCCGGTATCAAGGTGACGCCCGCGGTCTTGGCTTCCTGCTCGATCGCATCGAGGAAGAAGCGTCCGCCGCGCGGCGTCGTGACCGGATTGAAGATGACGCCGACGCGCTCGATCGCGGGAACGGCTTCCTTCAGGAGCTGCAGCCATTTGCTGCCCATCTCCGCGGTGCTGTTGGTGAAGCCGGTGACGTTGCCGCCCGGATGCGCCAGGCTCTCGACGAAGCCGTTGCCGACGGGATCGTTCGCCGTCGCAAACACGATCGGGATCGTCTTGGTGGCCGCCATGACGGCGGCGGTTTCGATCGTCGAGGCCGTCACGATCACGTCGGGGTTGAGGTCGACAGCCTCCTGAACCGTGGCCTTGAGCTTCTCCGGCCCTCCGAGGGTCGAGTGGATCTCGACGCGGACGTTGACCCCGTCGACCCAGCCGCGCTGGTTCAGCCCCTGGACGAGCGCGCTCAGCCGCGACGCCGCGGTTTCGTTGGTCGTCTTGGCTGCCAAGGGATCGCTGAGCGGAAGCCCGGACAGCAAGCAGACAATCCGAACCCGATCCGGCGATGCCCCTAGCGCGAGCCATCCCGCAGCACTTGCACCCGCAAGACGCATGAAGCCGCGGCGGTCGACCGCCGTGGGGGCGGAGTTGCGCGCAGACTGCTTAGTCATGAAATGGATTGCACGATGGCCCTGTCCCAAGGTGCTTGGATAGCGCGAAAGCTGGGTAATCACAATTGATGAAAAGGGCGCCTGTGAATGCTCGTTCGCAGCCTGTGTTAGCGCCGCAACGTGAATTCCTCTGCGCCCCGCCGATGTTCCCATTTCGCCTGCTCGAGCTCGGGCTGGTCGCACGCGGCCTCGGGATAGCCGACGCAGAGATAGGCGATGAATTTCCAGGAGCTTGGCACGTCGAGAATGGTGTGGATGCGATCCGGATTGAGGATCGATACCCAGCCGAGCCCGATACCCTCGGCGCGCGCGGCGAGCCACATCGCAATGATCGCCGCGACCACGGAATATTCGGTCGTCTCGGGCATCGTCGCGCGGCCGAGGCCGTGGCCGATATCGCTTGCCTTGTCCGCGAACACGGCGAGATGGCCGGGCGCCTGTTCGAGTCCGGAGAGTTTCAGCGCCGCGTAGCGGCCAGCGCGCTCGCCGGCATAGGACTTCAGCGCATCATCGTTGCACGCCTTGAAATCGTCGATCACGGCGCGGCGTCTCGCGCCGTCCGCGACGATGACGAAGCGCCAGGGTTGGCTGAGGCCGACCGAGGGTGAGAGGCACGCCGTCTCGATCAGCCGCTCGATGGCGCCGTCCGGCAGCGGATCGGTCCGGAAACGGCGCACGTCGCGGCGCCACACGAACAGCTCGTGCAATTGCCGGCGGAAGAGGTCGTCGAACTCGACCATTGGGTCATCGTACCATGTGCAGGGCCGAGGCGGCCAGCAGCAGGATCGCGATCTCGCCGATCTGCTCGAACGCGCCGAGGATATCACCGGTCTGCCCGCCGATCTGGCGCGTGGCGAGCCGCGCCAGGATCAGCCCCGCCAGCGACAGCAGGATCAGGCCGATCAGCGCCTTCCCGGGGCCGAGCGCGATGACGAGGCCGAAGGTGCCGAGACCAAAGGCAACGGCCACGCTCGGGCCCGCTGGCTGGCCCGCACCCGCCGACAGTCCGTCCGGCCGTGCCGACGGCACCAAGGACATGAAGGCCGGCAGGCCGGCGCGCGAGGCGACATGCGCGGACGACAGCGCGAGCGCCACCAGCCACGGATCGGCGATGGCTGCGAGCGCGCTCCAGCGCAGGCCGAAAGACAGGATCAGCGCGCAAACGCCATAGGTCCCGATCCGGCTGTCGCGCATGATCTCGAGCTTGCGCTCGCGCGTCCGTCCGCCGCCGAGCCCGTCGGCAGTATCGGCAAGCCCGTCCTCGTGCAGCGCGCCTGTAATGAGGACAGTCGAAGCGAGCGCCAGCAGGGCGGCCGCGACAGGCGGCAATCCGGCCCGGCTCGCGATCGCGTAGGCGGCCGCGCCTGCAAGGGCGACCAGCAGGCCGGCGACGGGCAGCGCCCAGCTCGCGCGCGCCATCGCGCCATCGCCGGCGGGCTTGGATGGTCCCACCGGCAGGATCGTGACGAACGACGCCGCGATCCGCAGGTCCGTGACGACGTCGTGCAGGAGCTCGGTGCGCAGCATCATTTCAGCTTCATCGGTAGTCCGGCGACGACGAACTCGACCTCGTCGGCGACCGCAGCAATGGTCTGGTTCATGATCCCGGCGGCGTCGCGGAAGGCGCGCGCCAGCGCGTTGTCTGGCACGATCCCGAGGCCGACCTCGTTGGTGACGATGACGACCGGACTCTTGAGGCGGGGCAGGGCATCGGCGAGCTCTGCCACCTCGCGCGACCAGTCTCGCTCCGCATGGAGCAGGTTGGAGAGCCACAGCGTCAGGCAGTCGACGAGCCTTGCGCCGCCGCCGTCGGTCTCGCTCAGCGCCCGCACGAGATCCAACGGCTCCTCGCGCTCGCGCCAGTCGGTTCCGCGCCGCGCGCGATGGAGGGCGATGCGCTCCGCCATTTCGGCATCGAGCGCCTCTGCCGTCGCGATGTACACGGGCTGCCCCGGAAAGCTGCGCGTGCGCGCCTCCGCACGGCGGCTCTTGCCCGATCGCGCTCCGCCCGTGATCAAAATGACGGCCATCGAAGTCTCCTGTCGGCCAGCACTAATCACCAATCGCGGGCAAAGACAAAGCCGAAATCAGGCGGGCAGGGGCTTGCGCTCGGCCGGGGTCTTGCGCATCAGGGGGCGGGTCGAGACAGGAGAGGTGTGTGGGTTTTGCGGGCGCGATGGTGGTGGCGATGGCGGTCGATGCGCTGGTGGGCTGGCCGTCGCCGCTGTTCGCCCGGATCGGCCATCCCGTGACCTGGCTGGGCCGGTTGATCACCGCCATTGATACCGCCTGGAATCGGCCGTCCGATCCGCCGTCGCTTCGCCGCGTCGCAGGCATTGCCGGCGCACTCACCGTAATCGCGCTGTCCGCCGCGCTCGGCTGGGTGCTTCAGTCCATGCTCTCCTCGGGCTGGATTGCGGTCGTGCTGGCGGGCGTGCTCGCCTGGCCGCTGGTCGCGCTGCGTTCGCTGGGCGACCATGTGGCGGCTGTCGCGGGACCTTTGCAGGCCGGCGACATCGCCGGTGCGCGCGCAGCCGTCTCGCGCATCGTCGGTCGCGATCCGGCAGCGCTCGATGAGGCCGGTATCGCGCGCGCGGCGATCGAGAGCCTGGCGGAGAACGCCTCCGACGGCATCGTGGCGCCGGTGTTCTGGGGCGCACTGCTCGGCTTGCCCGGCATCCTCGGCTACAAGGCGATCAACACGCTCGATTCGATGATCGGCCATCGCACCGAGCGGCACGAGGCCTTCGGCTGGGCTGCGGCACGCATCGACGATGTCGTCAACTTCATTCCGGCGCGCCTCACCGGCTTTTTGTTCGTGTTGCTGGCGCCGCGGCCGTCGGAGGCGCTGTCATGCATGACGCGGGATGCGCGTCGTCATCGCTCGCCCAACGCCGGTTGGCCGGAGGCTGCCATGGCCGGTGCGCTCGGCGTGCGGCTCAGCGGTCCGCGCATCTATCACGGCAGCATCACCAACGAGCCCTGGCTGAACGCGGGCGCGCGCGATCCGATTCCAGCAGACCTCATGCAGGGACTGACGATCTATCGCCGAGCCATGCTGCTCCTCGCCGGCGTCCTTGCGATCCTCGCCTTCGCGTGAAAGAAGGGGACATGCGTGAGCATGGTGGCAATATCGATCAGGCCCGGCAGCGTTTCGGCGGCCGCGCGGAGGACTGGATCGATCTCTCGACGGGGATCAACCGGCTGCCTTATCCGGCGGTCGAGGTGAGCTTGCCGCAGTGGAGTGCTCTGCCGTCGCGATCCGAGATTGAAGCCCTGCATCAGGCGGCACAGCATGCCTATGGCACGACAGCGCCCATTGTCGCGCTTGGCGGCGCGCAGGCCGTCATTCAACTGCTGCCGCAACTTGCGCCGCTTGGCCGCGCCCGCATCCTCGCGCCGACTTACAACGAGTATGCTCCAGTCCTTTTGGCCGCCGGTTGGGAGGTCGAAGAGGTCGGCGAGCTGGATGCACTCGCAGGCGCGGATCTCGCCATCGTCGTCAATCCCAACAATCCCGATGGCCGGTGCCACAAACCCCGCGAGCTGCTGGCGCTGCTGCCACGCGTCGGCCGCCTCGTGATCGACGAGAGCTTTGCCGACGCGCTTCCGCACCTGTCGCTCGCGGGCGAAGCCGATCGGCCGGGGCTTTTGATCCTGCGTTCGTTCGGAAAGTTCTACGGGCTTGCCGGCCTGCGGCTCGGCTTCGCGGTTGGCAATGCCACTGACATTGCAGCACTCGCGGCGATGTCCGGCCCGTGGCCGGTCTCGGGCGCCGCGATTGCCATCGGGCAGCGTGCCTTGCTCGATGACGCCTGGGCCAAGGCGACCTCAGTGCGGCTTGCGCGCGACAGCGTTCGGCTCGACGCCATGGTGCAGCAGCAGGGCTGGCGGCTCGTCGGCGGCACGCCGCTGTTTCGTCTCTACGAGACCGGCGACGTGTTGGCCGCGCAGGACAAGCTTGCGCGCGGTCAGATCTGGTCACGCGTCTTCGCGCAGAAGCCGACATGGTTGCGCCTGGGACTCCCCGGCAGCGAGACGGAATGGACGCGGCTCGCGGAGGTCCTTTCGCGCTGAGCGCTCAGCGCGCCAGCGCGAGCAGCCCTTTGACATCGAGATGTGTCTCGATGTGATCGGCGAGCGCATCGAGCGCGCTCTCGACCCTGGCATGGTAGGGCTCGTCGCCTGCGGGAATGTCGAGCTTTGCGAGAAACGCCTTGCGAAAATCGTCCGAGGTGAAGAGGCCGTGCAGGTAGCTGCCTTGGACGCGTCCATCGCTTGAGGTAGCGCCTTCCGGCGCGCCGTCGAGCATAGCAAAGGCGCGCGCGCGATCGGGCCCTTCGGTGCGGCCGATGTGAATCTCATAGGCCTCGATCGGCGCACTCGTCGCCGCATGCACGGCCGACACGCGCGTCAGCGTCTTCTGCGGGCTCATCTCCGTCGTCACGTCGAGAAGCCCGAGGCCCGGCGTCTCGCCCGCAGGCCCTTCGATTCCGTCGGGATCGGCGACGCTGCGCCCGAGCATCTGATAGCCGCCGCAGAGGCCGAGCACATGGCCGCCCCTGCGGTGATGCGCAAGGAGATCGATGTCCCAGCCCTGCGCGCGCAGGAAGGCGAGGTCGCCGCGGGTGGATTTGGAGCCGGGAATGATGACGAGGCGCACGTCGCCCGGGATCGCTTCACCCGGACGCACCATCACGAGATCGACGCTAGCCTCGAGCTTCAGTGGATCGAGGTCGTCGAAATTGGCGATCCGCGACAGCGCGAGACATGCGATCTTGCACTGACCGGGCTTTCGCGCGTCCCGCAATCCGAGCGCATCCTCGGCCGGAAGCTCGCCGGCGCGCGCGAACCAGGGCAGCACGCCGAAACCGCGCCAGGACGTCCTGGCTTCGATCAGCCGGTAGCCATCGTCGAACAGCGTGGGATCGCCACGGAACTTGTTGATGATAAAACCCCGGATCATCGCGGCGTCATCCGGATCGATCACCGTCTTGATGCCGACGAGCTGCGCGATGACGCCGCCGCGATCGATGTCGCCGACCAGCACGACCGGCACGTCGGCCTTGCGCGCAAAGCCCATATTGGCAATATCGGCCTTGCGCAGATTGACTTCCGCCGGGCTGCCGGCGCCTTCGACCAGCACGAGATCGGCGCGCGCCTTCAGCCGCTCAAAACTCTCCAGCACCGCGCCCATCAAGGAGGGCTTCATCGCGGCGTAGTCCCGCGCGCGCGCGGTCGCGATGCGCTTTCCCTGCACGATCACCTGCGCGCCGACATCGGTCTCGGGCTTCAGCAGCACCGGGTTCATGTCGGTGTGCGGCTCGACACCGGCGGCGAGCGCCTGGAGCGCCTGGGCGCGGCCGATCTCGCCGCCGTCGACGGTGACGGCGGCATTGTTCGACATGTTCTGCGGCTTGAAGGGAAGCACGCGCAGGCCGCGCCGCTTAGCTGCGCGCGCAAGGCCCGCGACGATGAGCGACTTGCCCACGTCCGAGCCGGCCCCCTGGATCATCAATGCGCGCGTCATTGCGAAAATTGTCTCAGAACTCGACGCCGGCTTGCGCCTTGATGCCGGAGCGGAACGGATGCTTGACCAGCGTCATCTCGGTGACGAGATCGGCGATCTCGATCAGTTCGTCCTTGGCGTTGCGGCCGGTGAGGACGACATGCGTCATCGGTGGCTTCGAGGTCTTCAGGAAGTCGACGACCTCGGCGATATCGAGATAGTCGTAGCGCAGCGCGATGTTGATCTCGTCGAGCACAACCATGCGCAGCCGCTCATCGGCGATCAGCTCTTTCGCCTTCTCCCAACCCGCGCGCGCCGCGGCGATGTCGCGGGCGCGGTCCTGTGTCTCCCAGGTAAAACCTTCGCCCATCGCATGGAACTGGCAGAGATCGCCGAAATGGCCGGTCAAAAGCCGCCGCTCGCCGGTGTCCCAGGCGCCCTTGATGAACTGCACGACCGCGCAGGGAAAGCCGTGGGCGACGCAGCGGACAATCATGCCGAAGGCCGAGGAGGACTTGCCCTTGCCGGCGCCGGTATGGACGATGATGAGGCCCTTCTCGCCGCTCTTGGTCGCCATGATCTTGTCGCGGGCGACCTTGATTTTCGCCATTTTCGCGGCGTGCCGGGCGTCGGTGTCCTCGGTGCTTTGGGTATCCGGTTCAGGCGTCATCGGACGGGGTCCTTCGGCTTGACAAGTGGCGGCCATGGGCAAATGGTGGGCCCGCGTTGGTTCCTGTCCTACGACAGGCGAAGAGGGAATGCGATAGGGCGCGAATCGGTAAGATTTGAGCCCAAAATGCAGCCGCCCCCGCGACCGTGACCGGAGAGATGCCCGAAGCCACTGATCCCCTGGGGGATCGGGAAGGCGGGGGACGAAGGGACAAACCCTGCTCCGCAAGCCGGGAGACCTGCCAGCGCGGAGTTTGAGACCGGCGGACGGGGTGTTCCGCGACGGGGAAACGGGCCGCCAGAACGGCTCGTGCGCCTCATCGCCTCCGGCCGTCTTTCATGGAAGGGGCGATGACCGTCACGCTTCACGTTTGCATCACCTGCCGTGCCGGCCAGACACTCGCAGAGGGCGAGGTCACGCCCGGCAAGCGGCTGCACGGTGCGATCCTCGACGCCGGGGTGCCCGAGGGCGTCACCGTGGTTCCCGTCGAATGTCTGTCGGCCTGCAGCCAGGGTTGCTCGGTGGCGCTGAGCGCGCCCGGCCGCTGGTCCTATGTCTATGGCCGTCTGTCCGATGTTCATGCGCGCGATGTGATCGCGGGTGCCACGGCCTATGCGGCGGCGCCCGACGGCATCGTGCCCTGGCGCAGCCGTCCCGAGATCTTCCGCAAGCAGTCGCTTGCCCGCATTCCCCCCATTGCTGTCGTGCCGGAGGCCGCTGAATGAACCCGCTCGCAAAAGTCCCGGTCACGGTCGTCACCGGCTTCCTCGGATCGGGCAAGACCACGCTGATCCAGCACCTCCTCAGCAATGCCAACGGCAAGAAGCTCGCGGTGCTCGTCAACGAGTTCGGCAGCGAGGGCGTCGACGGCGAGATCCTGAAGTCCTGCGCCGACGCGAACTGTCCGGAAGAGAACATCGTCGAGCTCGCCAATGGCTGCATCTGCTGCACTGTCGCCGACGATTTCATTCCGACCATGGAGCAGCTGCTGGCGCGGCCTGTGAAGCCCGATCACATCCTGATCGAGACCTCGGGCCTGGCGTTGCCCAAGCCGCTGCTCAAGGCGTTCGACTGGCCCGAGATTCGCTCGCGCATCACGGTCGACGGCGTGATCGCGCTCGCCGATGCCGAGGCTGTCGCCGCCGGCCGTTTCGCGCCGGACCCGGATGCGGTGGACGCGCAGCGCGCGGCGGATGAGAATCTCGATCACGAGACGCCGCTGTCGGAAGTGTTCGAGGACCAGATCGCCTGCGCCGACATCGTGCTGCTGACCAAGGCCGACCTTGCGGGCGTGGCAGGACTCGAAGCGGCCAAGGCGGCGATCGCGGCCGAGATGCCGCGCCGCGTGCCGATGCTGCCGGTCACCGACGGCGCGATCGACGCCCGCGTGATCCTTGGTCTTGGCGCCGCCGCGGAGAACGATCTTGCGGCGCGTCCCTCGCATCACGATGGCGAGGAAGAGCACGAGCATGACGACTTTGCTTCCGTCGTGATCGATCTTCCAGAGGTCACGGACGTCGAGACGCTGGTCGCATCGATCCAGAAGCTTGCGCGCGAGCAGAACGTGCTGCGCGCCAAGGGCTATATCGCGGTCGCGGGCAAGCCGATGCGCCTGTTGCTGCAGGCGGTCGGCGAGCGCGTGCGGCACCAGTTCGACAAGGCCTGGGGTTCGGGCGCACGGCAGTCGAAGCTCGTCGTGATCGGCGAGCACGGCGATATCGACGAGGCCGCAATCAAGGCGGGACTTGGTATCTGATGCATGTCGTCTTCCGCGAGAGCCGCGGTCTGGAGGAGACCGCGACGCCAAGGGACATCGGCCAGGACCCGGCCGATCTCGTGGTGCTCTCGTTCTCGGACTCCGATCTTGCTGCGTTCGCGGCCGGTTGGCGGCGCGGCCGCGACAGCCTGCCGTCGCTGCGGCTTGCGAACCTCGCGGAGCTCCGTCACCCGCTCTCGGTCGATACCTATATCGAGCGCTCGCTGACGCAGGCGCGCGGCATCCTGGTGCGCCTGATCGGCGGGGAGTCCTACTGGTCCTACGGACTCGCGGCCCTGCAGCAACTGGCGAAGGCGCGCGGCATCGTGCTGGCGGTGCTGCCGGCTGATGGCCGCGACGACACGCGGTTGGACGCGTATTCGACCCTGCCGGTCTCCACGTTGCGGCGGCTCAAGGTGCTCTGCGACACCGGCGGTCCCGTCGCGGCCCAAGCCGCGATCGCGCAGCTTGCGCTGGCCTCGGGCCTCTATGCCGGCCCGGTGGTCGGCGAGATGAACGTTCCCGAGAGGGGCTTTTACGATCCCGCGCGCGGCGTGATTGCGGCACTGCCGAGCGGTGAGGGGAAGCCGCGCGCGCTCGTGACCTTCTATCGCGCCTATCTCACCGCCGCGGACACCGGGCCGGTCGACGCGCTGATCGCAGCACTGCGCGAGCGTGGCTTTGACGCCTACGGCGTGTTCGCCACCTCGCTGAAGTCCGCGGGCGTCGCCGATTGGCTGCGCGCGCATCTTGCGCAAGATCCTCCGGCGGCGATCGTCAACGCGACGGCGTTCTCCGCGATCGGCGATGACGGCACGACGCCGTTCGATGCCGCATCGTGCCCGGTGTTCCAGGTTGCGCTGTCCACCGCGCGGCGCGAGGACTGGGCGGAATCGCTGCGCGGCCTGTCGCCCGGCGATCTCGCCATGCATGTGGTGCTGCCCGAGGTCGATGGACGCCTGTTCGCGGGCGTGGTGAGCTTCAAGTCGGCCGCTGCGCGCGATCCCGATCTGCAATTCTCGCATCTCGCGCACCGGCCCGATGAGGCGCGCGTGCGCGCGGTGGCGGCCCGCGTTGCGGCTTGGCGGCAGCTCGCGGAGAAGCCGGCCGGTGAGAAGGGGCTGGCGATCGTGCTCTCGAACTATCCCGGTCGCCCGCATCAGATCGCGCATGCGGTTGGGCTCGACGCGCTTGCCTCGGTCGAAGCGCTGCGGTCGGACCTCGCCGAGGTCGGCTTCGATGTCGTCCCGGTCCAGGCGCTTGGCGAAACGCTGCTGAAGCGGCAATTGACCTGGAGCGTCGCCGACTATCGCGCGGCGCTCTCGTGTCTTTCGAGGGAATTGCAGGACGATCTCGCGCAAGCCTGGGGCGCGCCCGAGGATGATCCGACCTGCCACGAGGGCGCGTTCCATTTTGCCGGCATCGCCTGCGGCCAGTCGATCATCGCAGTGCAGCCGGAGAGGGGTGAAGCGAGCACGCGCGATGCCGACTATCACGATCTCGCCCGAACGCCGCGCCACGCCTATGTCGCGTTCTATCTCTGGCTTCGGCAGGAGGGTATCGACGCCATCGTGCACATGGGCGCGCATGGCACGCTGGAATGGCTGCCCGGAAAATCCGTGGCGCTGTCGTCAGGTTGCTGGCCGGAGGCGCTGATCGGTGACCTGCCGCTCATCTATCCCTTCATCGTCAACGATCCCGGCGAGGCCGCGCAGGCCAAGCGGCGCATCTCTGCCGTCACGATCGGCCATCTGCCGCCGCCGCTCGCGCAATCTACCGTGCCGGAAGGTCTGCGCCGGCTCGAACAGCTCCTCGACGAATATTCGACCGCCGATGGTCTCGATCCGGCCCGACGCCAGCGGTTGATCGCCGCCATCCGCGACGAGGCGCGCGCCGCAGGGCTGGAGGGTGATCTCGGCCTGAATCCTGCGGCCGCGCCGGCGGAAGCGATCCCGCGGATCGATCGCTTCGTCTGCGATCTCAAGGAGAGCCAGTTCGGCGATGGCCTGCACGTGTTCGGCCGCGGCGCCTGCGGTGATTCGGAGCGGGACGCGCTGCGCGCCGCGCTTGCGGGGAGGCGTGTCGCGCCGGGGCCGTCGGGCTCGCCCTATCGCGGGCGCCAGGACGTGCTGCCGACCGGGCGCAATCTGTTTGCGGTCGATCCGCGCGCCGTGCCGACGCCGTCGGCGCATGCGCAAGGAATCAAGCTCGCGGAAGAGCTCTTGCGCCGCCACTTGCAGGATCACGGCGACTGGCCGAAAGGGCTCGTCGTCGATCTCTGGGGCTCGGCCACGATGCGCACCGCGGGTGAGGAGTTCGCGATGGCGTTGCACCTTGCCGGTCTTGCGCCGCGCTGGGATCATGCCTCCGGCCGTGTGACCGGCTACGACATCATCGCACCGGCCGAGCTCGGCCGCCCGCGCATCGATGTCACGTTGCGTGTGTCGGGCCTGTTCCGCGACGTCTTCTCGAGCCTTGCGCAATTGTTCGAAGCCGGGACCGAGGCGCTCTCGGCGCGTGAGGACGAGGGCGATGAGAACCCGTATCGCCATCGCACCTCCCGCGTCTTCGCGCCGCGTCCCGGGCAATACGGCGTCGGCCTGTCATCGATCCCGGATGCCTTCACGCCCGAAACGCGCGAAGCAGCCGGCGAAGCCTGGCTGTCGGCATCATCCTGGGCGTTCTCTTCGGATGGCGCGATGCAGCCCGATCGCGCCGGCATCGAGTCGCGGCTCGCTGCCGCCGACGCCTTCGTCCACGTCCAGGACTTGCCGGAAACCGATCTGCTGCTTGCGGCCGACTACGCCGCGCATGAAGCAGGCGTCGCGGCAGCCGCAGCACATCTCGGCGCGACTGCTCCGTCGCTCTACCATCTCGATGCGACGCGCCCGGAGCAGCCGCATGCGCGCACGCTGACCGAGGAAATCTCGCGTGTCGTCCGCGCGCGCGCTGCCAATCCGACCTGGATCGCCGGCATGATGCGCCACGGTTTTCGCGGCGCGGCCGAGATCACGGCGACGCTGGAGCATATGGCCGCCTTCGCCCATCTTGCCGGCGCGGTGCCGCCGCATCTGTTCGATCTCTATTTCGATGCCACGCTCGGCAATGACGACGTCCGCGCTTTCATGGCGCGCGAGAATCCGGCGGCGCTGGCTGCGATGGAAGCATGCTTCACACGCCTGCATGAGACCTCGCTGTGGCAAACCCGCCGCAATTCGATCGCGGCTGCGCTGCGGGAGGCCTCATGAGCATGATCGCGATCAAGGGCTGGTGCCCCGGCGCACTGCGGCCGATGCAATCGGGCGACGGTCTCGTCGTTCGCGTCCGCCCGTTCGCCGGGCGGCTCGAAGCGATGCAAATTGCCGGCCTTGCCGAGCTCGCCGGGCGCTACGGCAACGGGCTGATCGACGTGACCAGCCGCGCCAATCTCCAGATCAGAGGCGTTGACGAACAAGGCCATCGGCCGCTGCTCGATGGTCTCGCGCGCTTGAACCTGCTCGATCCGGATCAGGCGACGGAATCGCGGCGCAACATCCTGGTGACGCCGTTCTGGGACACTCGCGACGAGACGCAGGCGCTCGCCGCCGAGCTCGAGGAGGCGCTCACCGAGAGTGCGCTCGATCTTCCCACCAAATTCGGCTTCGCCATCGATGATGGGATCTCGCGCGTGCTCGCCGGCGATTCCGCTGACGTGCGCATCGAGCGCGACCGGGCCGGCGGGCTCTTGGTGCGGGCCAATGGCGCGAAACTCGGCCGCTCCGTCGCACGTGGCGAGGCCGTGACGACCGCGTTGGCGTTCGCAGAGTGGTTCATCGCTTCCGGTGGCGTCAAGGGCGGGCGAGGGCGCATGGCCACCCATCTCGCGACCGGCGCGAATTTGCCGGAGACATTGGGCGGCGAGACCGAGCCCGCGCCGATCATGGCCGCAGCGCGTCCCGGCCAATATCCGCAAGGTGCGCTGGTCGGCATCGCCTTCGGCCAATTGCCGCATACGACGCTGCACCAGCTGAGCTCTTGCGGACATGCACTGCGCATGACGCCGTGGCGGATGGTGTTGAGCGAAGGCAAGCGCGAGATGCCGAGCGCGGCAGAGCTCATCACCGAGGCCTTTGATCCTGCGCTGCGCGTCATCGCCTGCAGTGGCGCGCCGCGCTGCCGCGAAGCCCATGCCGACACCCGGGCGCTCGCAGCCGCGCTCGCGCCGCGCATCGGCGCGGGCACACGGCTTCATGTCTCCGGCTGCGCCAAGGGCTGCGCCCATTCCGGCGCGGCCGCGGTCACGCTGGTGGCGACCCGCGCCGGCTTCGATCTCGTCCGCGACGGCTCGACGCGCGATGAGCCGGTCCTGCGCGGCTTGAGCGGCGCCGACATCGTCGGTGATCCCTCCATTCTGGTGGGAGGGCACTGATGCCGCATCTCTATGAGACCGATGGCGCGGCGATCTACCGGCAATCCTTTGCCACCATCCGCGCGGAGGCGGATCTGGCGCGCTTCACGCCTGATGAAGAGCAGGTCGTGGTGCGGATGATCCATGCCGCCGGCATGGTCGGTCTGGAGGCGCACATCCGTTTCACACCCGGCATGGCGACCGTCGCGCGCGTCGCCTTGCAGAAGGGAGCTCCGATCCTATGCGACGCGCGCATGGTGTCCGAGGGCATCACGCGCGCACGGCTCCCGGCCGCCAATGCCGTGATCTGTACACTTGGCGATCCCGCCGTTCCCGCGCTGGCGCAATCCATGCGGAACACGCGGTCGGCCGCGGCGCTGGAATTGTGGCGGCCGCATCTCGGCGGCGCGATCGTCGCGATCGGCAACGCCCCGACCGCGCTGTTTCATTTGCTCAACATGCTGGAGGACCGCGACTGTCCGCGGCCGGCGGTGATCATCGGCTGCCCGGTCGGCTTCGTCGGCGCGGCCGAATCCAAGGCCGCGCTGATGACCGATCCGCCGGCACCTGCGCTGACGGTCGAGGGCCGCCTCGGCGGCTCCGCGATCACCGTTGCTGCCGTGAACGCGCTCGCGAGCCGGAGCGAATAGCGATGGGACGCATCATCTGCTGCGGTCTCGGTCCCGGCGATCCCGATCTGATGAGCGTGCGCGCCGACCGAACGGTACGCGCCGCCAGGCACGTCGCCTATTTCCGCAAGAAGGGCCGCCCCGGCCAGGCCCGCCGCATCGTCGAGGGCATGCTCACAGGCGACGTCACCGAATATCCGATGGAATATCCGGTCACCACCGAGATCGCCTTCGACAGTGCAGAGTACGTCCATCTGCTCGCCGGCTTCTACGACGAGTGGGCGGAGCGTCTGGCGCGGCTGGCGCGCGCGGTCGACGTCGTCGTGCTCTGCGAAGGAGATCCATATTTTTATGGGTCTTTCATGCATCTGCACACGCGCCTGCAAGGCCGCGTCGAGATCGAGGTGATCGCGGGCATCCCAGGCATGGTGGGCTGCTGGAACGCCGTCGGTCAGCCGATCGCGCTTGGCGATGACGTCACGACGGTGCTGATGGGCACGCTGGCTGAGGACGAGCTCGAACGGCGCATGCGCGACTCCGATGCACTCGTCATCATGAAGACCGGTCGCAATCTCCAGAAGGTGTGTCGCGCGCTCGCTGCCGCCGGCCGACTCGAGGACGCCTGGCTGGTCGAGCGCGGCACCATGCCGGGCGAGCGCGTCGCGCGGCTTGCCGACGTCGATGCGGCCGAGTGCCCCTATTTCGCGATCGTGCTCGTGCACGGCAGGGGTCGGCACCTGGACGGCGCCGAATGAGGGGCTCGCTGACCATCGCGGGACTCGGGCCCGGCAGCGACGCGTTGGTCACGCCGGAGGTCTCTGCCGCGCTCGCGGCGGCGACTGACATTTTGGGCTATGCGCCCTATGTCGCGCGCGTGCCGCCACGGGCCGGGCTCAACTTGCATCCGTCGGACAATCGCGAGGAGCTGCAACGCGCGAGCGAGGCCTTGCGGCTTGCCGCCGAAGGCGGGCAGGTCGTCGTCGTCTCCTCCGGCGATCCCGGTGTGTTTGCGATGGCCTCCGCCGTGTTCGAGGCGCTCGAGCAGGCGCCGCAATGGCAGGAGATTCCGATCCGCGTACTGCCCGGGGTGACCGCGATGCTGGCGGCGGCCGCCCGCGCCGGCGCGCCGCTCGGCCATGATTTCTGCGCGATCAATCTCTCGGACAATCTGAAGCCCTGGGCCGTGATCGAAAAGCGCCTGCGGCTCGCGGCGGAAGCCGACTTTGCGATTGCGATGTACAATCCGCGCTCGGCGAGCCGGCCGGAAGGATTTGGCCGTGCGCTTTCCGTGCTGAAAGAGGCCGGCTGCGGCGAGCGCCTCGTGATCTTCGCGCGGGCGGTCAGTGCACCCGCCGAGCGGATCGAAACCGTCACGCTGAACGAGGCGCAGCCCGAGATGGCCGACATGCGTACGCTCGTGATCGTCGGCAATTCGCAGACGCGGCGCGTCGGCCGCTGGATCTATGCGCCGAGGCAGGTCCGATGACCGAGCCATTGCACCACTTCGCCGGCGCTCTCCACCCGCGATCTCTCGGGCAGTTGCGGCCGCGCGATCATGATCACGGGCAGGCCGAGCGCACGTGCCGCGTCGATCTTGGCACGGGCGCCATCACCGCCGGAATTGCGGGCGACGATCCATGCAATGCCGCGCGCGCGCATCATCTCCAGCTCGCTGTCGAACGTGAACGGTCCTCTCGATACGATCACGTCTGCGGCGAAGAGCAGGGGCGCCTCGGGCGGATCGACGAAACGCAGAGTATAAGTGTGCCGTGGCAGCGTCGCGAACGGCGCGATGTGCTGGCGGCCGATGGCGAGGAACACGCGAGTCGGCGTTTGGGGAAGCGCAGCGACCGCCGCGTTGACGTCAGCGACCTCGATCCAGTTGTCACCGGGCGCTTTGGCCCAGGGCGCACGCTCGAGTGCGAGCAGCGGCGTTCCCGTGTCCTTGCACGCCTCAACCGCGTTGCGGCTCATCTCGGCGGCGAACGGATGCGTCCCGTCGATCACATGCGTGATGTTTTCGCGGCGAATATAGTCTGCAAGACCACTCGGCCCGCCAAAGCCGCCAATGCGGGTCGGCAGCGGCTGGTCGGCAGGCGCGCGGGTGCGGCCGCCATAGGAGTACACCGCGTCGATACCTGCGCGCGCGATCTCCGCTGCAAGCAGGCTCGCATCGCTCGTTCCGCCCAGAATGAGGGCGCGCGTCATGGCTGATCCCTGGCTGACCATCATCGGTATCGGCGAAGATGGCCTTGCCGGCCTGTCGGACGCAAGCCGAAAGGCGCTTGTTGAAGCCGAAACCGTCTTCGGCGGTGAGCGTCATCTTGCCCTCGCGGGCATAGCCGACCGCGGTCGTCCGTGGCCGGTGCCGTTCGATGCGGAGGCCGTGCTGAGCCGTCGTGGCCGCCCGACGGTGGTGCTCGCTTCCGGCGACCCGTTCTGGCACGGCGCTGGCGGGAGCCTTGCCGAAAAGCTCGATAGGAGCGAGTGGATCGCGCATTCCGCGCCGTCAACCTTCTCGCTCGCCGCGGCGCGATTGGGCTGGCGGCTCGAATCCGTCGTCTGTCTCGGTCTCCATGCCGCGCCATTCGAACGCCTCGTGCCGCACCTCGCGCGCGGCGCGCGCATCATTTGTCTGGTCCGTGACGGCAAGGCGGCCGGCGATCTCGCAAAGTGGCTGAGCGAGCATGGGTGGGGCGCCTCAACATTCTGGGTTCTCGCTGCGCTCGGCGGACCGCAAGAAAGCGTCGCGCAGCATCGCGCGGAAAGCTTTGCTGGCGATCTCGCTGGAAATCTGGTCACCGTGGCACTGGAGGCGAAGGGAGCGCAGGGCGTTGCTCGCAGCACCGGCCTGCCAGACGACCTCTTCGTCCATGACGGCCAGATCACCAAGCGCCCCGTCCGCGCGCTTGCGCTCTCCGCGTTGGCGCCGCGTCCCGGGGAGAGGCTTTGGGACATCGGCGCCGGCTCTGGCTCGATCTCGGTGGAATGGGCGCTGTGCGGGGGAACGGCGATCGCCATCGAGGCGCGCGAGGATCGTGCGGCGAACATTCGCTCTAACGCCGCCGCATTTGGACTGGCCCATCGGATCACCGTGATCGCGGATAAAGCACCCGAAGCTCTTGCTCCGCTGGACGCGCCGGATGCCGTCTTCATCGGCGGAGGCCTCGACAGTGCAATGTTCGACGCGATCTGGTCCCGGGTCGCGCCCGGCACGCGGCTGGTCGCCCATGCCGTGACCCTGGAGACGGACGCGCTGCTCGGCGAACTGCACCAGCGCCATGGCGGCGAGTTAATGCGGGTCGACATCGCGCATGCCGGCCCGCTCGGCCGCTACCGCTCCTGGGAGGCGGCGCGCCCGGTGGTGCAATGGAGTGCGATCCGATGAAGGTCGCCGGTCTCGGATTTAGGAAGGACGTCTCACTGGCCTCACTTCGCGAGGCGCTCGTTGCGGCGGGTGGTCCCGCGGGGCTGGCGGCCGTCGCAACGGTCAGCGACAAGGCGGACGCGGAGGCGCTCAAGCTGCTCGCGCGCGAATGCGGCGTACCGATCAAGGCCGTTCCGGCCGATGTGCTGGCGCGCATTATCACGCCGACCCAGTCGAAGCTGGTCGCGGAAAAATTCGGCACGGGATCGGTCGCTGAAGCCGCGGCGCTCGCGGCAGCCGGGTCTCGCGCGCGGCTGATTGCGACGCGCGCGGTCTCGCGGGATGGGACCGCGACCGCGGCGATTGCGGAAGGAGACGGCGCATGACGGTGCATTTCATCGGCGCGGGGCCGGGCGCCGCCGACCTCTTGACGCTGCGCGGTCGCGACTTGATTGCTGCCTGTCCGGTCTGCCTCTACGCCGGTTCGCTGGTGCCCGAAGGCGTTCTGGCGCATTGCCCGCCCGGCGCGCGCATCGTCAACACGGCGCCAATGTCGCTCGACGACATCATTGCCGAGATCGCCGCTGCCCATGCGGAGGGCAATGACGTTGCACGGCTGCACTCCGGTGATCTCTCGATCTGGTCGGCGATGGGCGAACAGTTGCGCCGCCTGCGCGCGCTCGGCATTCCCTATAGCGTCACGCCGGGCGTGCCGGCCTTTTCCGCGGCAGCGGCAGCGCTGGAGGCGGAGCTGACGCTGCCCGGTCTCGCGCAGACCGTGGTGCTGACGCGCACCCCGGGCCGCGCCAGCGCCATGCCCGAAGGTGAGAAGCTCGCCGCATTCGCCGCGACCGGCGCGGTGCTTGCGATCCATCTGTCGATCCACCTGCTCGACAAGGTCATCGCCGAGCTCACGCCGCATTACGGCGCGGATTGTCCGGTCGCGATCGTCTGGCGTGCGAGCTGGCCGGATCAGCGCATCGTGCGCGCCACGCTTGCGACGCTCGATGCCGCCGTCGGCGCCGAGCTCGAACGCACCGCGCTCATCCTGGTCGGCAAGACGCTGGGGTCTGCGGATTTCTCCGAGAGCCGTCTCTACGCCGCCGACTATGATCGCCGTTACCGCCCGGTCGGCCCCGAGCCGCGCTTTCCGGAGGCGTCGTGATGGCGGCGGGCCTCGTCATCTCCGCACCTGCCTCCGGCGTCGGCAAGACGACGCTGACGCTGGCGCTTGCGCGCGCCTATAGCGATCGCGGCCTCGATGTGCAGTGTTTCAAGAGCGGACCCGATTATATCGATCCCGCATTCCACGCCGCCGCCACGGGCCGCGCCTCCGTCAATCTCGATAGCTGGGCGATGGACCGGGCGATGATCGCGCACCTCGTCAGCCGCGGCACCAACGCCGATATCGTGCTTGCCGAGGGCTCGATGGGCCTGTTCGACGGCGTCGCGGCGCGCGGCGTCTCAGGCACCGGGGCCACCGCCGATATTGCCGAGATGATGGGCTGGCCGGTGCTGCTGGTGATTGATCCCTCCGGACAGGCACAGACGGCGGCTGCGATCGCCGCGGGCCTGCGCGACTACCGTGCCGGCGTGCGCCTCGCCGGCGTGGTGCTCAACCGCGTCGCGAGCCCGCGTCACGAGGACCTGGTGCGGCGCGCGCTCGGCGATGCCGGCATCGCCGTGTTCGGCGCGCTGCCGCGCCACGCCGAGATCAGCCTGCCGAAGCGGCATCTCGGCCTCGTGCAGGCCGAGGAGCAGGCGGAGGTCGGTGGCCTGATCGGTGAAGCCGCGCGCTTCGTCAGCGAGCACGTCGATCTCGATGCGGTGTTGCGATCGGCCGCAGCATGGTCGCCGCAAGCGGCGGCAAATGGCCTGAACGTGACGCCGCCCGGGCAGCGCATTGCGCTGGCCCGTGACGCTGCGTTCTCCTTCGTCTATCCGCACATGCTGGAAGCCTGGCGCGCGGCCGGCGCCGAGATCGTGACTTTCTCGCCGCTTGCAGATCAGGCTCCCGACGCCGGCGCCGATGTCTGCTGGCTGCCCGGCGGCTATCCCGAGCTGCACGCCGGTCGGCTCGCGGCGAACACGCGCTTTCGCAGCAGCTTGCGCGCCTTTGCCGAGACGCGGCCAGTGCATGGCGAATGCGGAGGCTATATGGTGCTGGGCACGGCCCTGACCGACGCCGACGGTGTCCGCCACGAGATGACGGGCCTGCTCGGCCTGGAGACGAGCTTTGCGAAACGCCGCATGCATCTGGGCTACCGTCTTGCCGAGCTCGCAGCGCCGGTGCCGGGACATCGGGCCGGCGCGCGCCTGCGCGGCCATGAATTCCACTATACGACCATCATCGCGCAGCCCGACACGGCGCTCGCGGTCGTGCGCGACGCCACCGGTGCGGTCATTGCCGAGACCGGCTCGCGCCGCGGTCGAGCCACGGGTACGTTTTTCCATTTGATCGCGGAGGACCGGTGAGCGGCTTCGTCTCTTTCGTTTCCGCCGGTCCCGGCGATCCCGAGCTCCTCACGGTGAAGGGAGCGGCGCGGCTGCGCGAGGCCGACGTCGTGCTCTATGACGACCTTGCCTCGGGCGCGATCCTCGATCTCGCCCGGCCCGGCGCCAATCTCGTTGCGGTCGGCAAGCGGGCGGGGCGTCCCTCGACCAAGCAGCAGCATGTCAATCGTCTCCTGGTCGACTATGCCGCGACCGGTGTGCGCGTGGTGCGGCTGAAGTCGGGCGATGCTGGAATATTTGGCCGGCTCGAGGAGGAGATCGAGACGTTGCGCGCGGCCGCCATCGGCTACGAGATCATCCCCGGCGTCACGTCGGCCTGCGTTGCGGCTGCGGAGGCCGGCATTCCCCTGACGCGGCGCTACACCTCGCGCAGAGTCCAGTTCGTCACCGGAGCTGACGTTACCGGTGAGTTGCCCGCGAATCTCAACTGGGCGGCGCTGGCTGATCCGGAGGCGACGACAGTGGTCTATATGGGCCGGCGGACGTTCCCGGATCTCGCCGCGAAGCTGATCGCGCATGGGCTCGCGGCGAACACGCCGGCGCTATTTGCCGAATCCCTCGGTCGCCCGGACGAGCGGCTCGTGCGTACCACCATCGCTGAGCTGGCCGCGCAGCTCGCGCGGGGCGGCGCGGCCACGACGGCAGCCGTCATCGTGTTCGGTGCGCTGGCGGAGGCCGACCCATCGTGTTGAGGCTCTCGCTGATAGGCATCGGTTGCGGCGATCCGCAGCAGCTCACGCTGGCTGCGATCCGTGCCATCAACGCGGCGGATCTCGTCCTGATCCCGCGCAAGGGGACCACGAAATCCGATCTCGCCGACTTGCGGCGGACGATCTGCGCGGATGTGCTCACCAACGACAGGACGCGCATCGCCGAATTCGATCTTCCGGTGCGTGACGCAAGCGAGGCGGACTACCGCAAGGGCGTCGACAATTGGCACGCTTCCGTTGCCGCAGCCTGGTCGCAGACGATCGCAGATCGTCTTGGAAGCGACGGCCGTGTCGCGCTGCTGATCTGGGGCGATCCCTCGCTCTACGATTCCTCGCTGCGCATTGCGCGCCGGCTCGAACCGCTGCCGAAGATCGAGGTGGTCCCCGGTATCACCTCGATTCAGGCGCTGTGCGCGGCGCATGCGCTGCCGCTCAACGATATCGGCGAACCCTTTCTGGTCACGACGGGGCGGCGCCTACGCGAAGGCGGCTGGCCGATAAGCGCCGATACCGTCGTCGTGATGCTCGATGGCGGTGCGGCGTTTCAGTCGCTCGATCCGCACGGCTTGCACATCTGGTGGGGCGCCTATCTCGGCATGCCTGATCAAATCATCATGTCCGGCGCGCTCGCTGACGTCGGGCCGCGCATCGTCGCCGCCCGGCAGCAGGCGCGCGAACGCCATGGCTGGATCATGGACAGCTACATTCTCAAACGCAGACCGTGACGCAGAGAGGCAGCATGCTTCCCGAATGGGTTTACCGGAAATGCCCCGATATCTCCGCTGTCCATCGCGACGCGGCGATCGCGCGCGAGGCGCAACTGACGAAACCGACCGGCGCGCTCGGCCGGCTCGAGCAGCTCGCGATCGAGCTCGCCGGTCTCCAGGCGACCGAGCAGCCGCGCGCAGGCGGCGTGCCGATCATCATCTTCGCCGGCGATCACGGCATCGTCGCGCAAGGTGTCTCGGCCTATCCGCAAGCGGTGACCATCGCGATGATGGCGAACTTCGCATCTGGCGGTGCCGCGATCTCGGTGCTGGCGCGCGAGCTTGGTTCGAACCTTGAAGTGGTCGACGCCGGCACGCTGGCGGAGGCTGAGATGGCGGGTGTCGTCGCCGACAAGCCGCGCAAGGGAACGCGCGACTTCAGCGTGGAAGCCGCGCTCGAGCCTTCTGAGCTGACGTTTGCTTTCGAAGCCGGCCAGCGCGCGGTCGTTCGTGCGGAGGCATCAAGGCCCGATCTGCTGATCCTCGGAGAAATGGGCATCGGCAACACCACGACGGCGGCGGCGATTGCCGCTAGCCTGCTCGGCGTGAGTGCTGAGGAGATTGCCGGCAGCGGCACCGGCGTCGATGCGGCCGGTCGCGCACATAAGGCCCGCGTGATCGATGCGGCGCTGGCGCGCCACGGGCTTGCTGGTGCGTCGCCCGAGAAAATTCTGTGCGCCGTCGGTGGCCTCGAGATCGCGGCCATTTGCGGCGCGATCATCGCCGCCGCGCAGCGCCGCATTCCGGTGCTGATCGATGGCTTCATCGTCTCGGTTGCTGCGCTGGCGGCTGTGCGCCTCAACCCGTCATGCCAGCCATTCCTGCTGCCGTCACATCAATCGGCGGAGCAGGGGCACCGGCTGGTTCTGCGCGCGCTGAACGTCCAGCCGCTGATCATGCTCGATCTCAGGCTCGGTGAGGGATCGGGCGCCGCGATCGCGCTGCCGCTGGTGCGGCTCGCGTGCAGCCTTCACAACGGCATGGCGACGTTTGCACAGGCCAATGTGCCGGATCGTCCGGCTTGATGTTCAGCCGGAGCGCTGATTGACGGACACGACGCGCCAGCTCGCCGCGAGCCGGTCGATGCGAGTGAGGGAGAGCGGATCGACGACGAAGCGCAAGGCGGCCTGTGGCGCGAGATCAAGTGCGATGCAGAGCGCTGCGCGGATCGTGCCGGAGTGGACCACGAGAATGGCCGGACCGGGTCCGATCTGCGCGAGGCCCTTCCGGACGCGCGCGACCTGATCCTCAAAGCTTTCGCCGCCCGGCGGCCGTCCGCGCGCGGGGTCGTTCCAGAATTGCGCATAGGCGTCGCCACCTGCCGCGGCGAGCGCGTCGTGGCGCTGGCCGGTCCAAGCGCCAAAATCCTGCTCGCCGAATTCGGGAGCAAGCGCCGGATCGAGCCCTAATGCGCGTGCCGTATCGACTGTCCGGCGCGACGGGCTGGCATAGCTCATGGCATCCGGCGGCAGGCAGCGTCGCAGCGCGTCGATCTGCGTGCGGTCACCGAGATCGGCCGGCGTGTCCGGCGCATGGATCGTGCCCGCGATGCCGTCGACAGCCGCATGACGTATCAGCCAGAGGAAGGTCTCGCCTTCCATGTGATGTCTCCTGAAAGCCACTGCGACAACAACGCCGCAGTTCGCGCACATTGACTCCGCCTGCGTCTTAATCCTAGATGGTCCTGACGGTTTCCCCGAAAGGGGATGAAAAGGGAATGCGGTGCGGGGATGTTTCCCCAATGCCGTAGCTGCCCCCGCAACTGTGAGCGGAGAATCCTTCGTCAGAAGCCACTGGGTCCTCGGTCCCGGGAAGGCGACGAAGCGGTCATGACCCGCAAGCCAGGAGACCTGCCGTCAGCCGTGGTCACACGCGAAAATGTCGGTCGGGGAGTACAGACATTCGGCTTCATCGCAAAGGCCCAAAGGGCCGGAGGTGAGACCTGGTTCGCTGTGACGTGCCACTGACGTCACACCGAGGTTCGGACCATGTCTTCCATCCGCGTCGCGCGCCAGCGCAAATTCCTGCTCGCGACCGCTGCTCTCACATCAATTGCATTCGTCGACATGCCCGCGGCTTTCGCGCAGCAGGTCCGCGATCCGCTACCGCCGGTCGAGGTGACCCCCGCCCAGCCCCGCGGGCCGGCCAAGCCCGCGCGCAGCGAGGGACGGCTTGCGCGCCGTGCCGCGGCGACCAGGCCTGCCGCGGTGCCGGCCTCGCAGAAGCCCGCCGTTCCCACCACGGCGCAGACGCCGCTCAACACCAATGTGGTGGCCGTAAGCGCCTCGCGCCTCGGCCTGACCGTGCGCGAGATCCCGGCGACCGTCGAGGTGATCTCGGCCGAGACCATGCGTGAGCAGGGCTATCGCACCGTGTCGGAGGTCTCCCAGGGCGCGGTCGGCGTCACCTCCGGCGATAATCCGGCCGAGCCGTCGGCCTTCTCGATGCGCGGCTTCACCAACAGCCAGATCAACACGCTCTACAACGGCATCAAGATCGGCCCGCAGAACATGACCTCGCGCATCATGGACACGGCCAATCTGGAGGCCGTGGAATTCGTGAAAGGCCCGGCTTCGGTGATGTCGGGCGAGGGCGCCGCCGGCGGCGCGGTCAATGTCGTCACCAAGCAGCCGCATACTGGACCCGTCCTGAACGAGGCGGATTTTTCCTGGGACTCCCTGAACTCGTTCCGCTCGCATTACGGCTCCGGCGGCAGCACCAATGTCCAGGGCCTCGACTACCGCTTCGACATCAGCCGATCCTCGCTCAACGGCTTTGCCGACGATACCAACACCAGGACGCTCGACGTCTCCGGCCAGCTCAACTACCGCATCTCCGACAGCCTCAAGATCTGGGGCGCGATCGAGTATCGCGAGGACCGCGGAAAAGCCTATTGGGGCGCGCCGCTGGTGCCGATCGCCTTCAGCGGCTCGCACGCGACGAGCGGCATCGTCTCCGGCAATTACATCTCGAACTACAACGGCTCGAATCTCGGGGCGGTCACCATCGACGACCGCACCTTCAACACCAACTACAACGTCCTCGACAACCGCAACGTTGCGCAGGAGGTCTGGCTGCGCGGCGGCTTCGAGCTGAAGCTCGCGCCCGGCCTCACCCTGAAGAGCCAAGCCTACGGCTATGGCGCCGAGCGCACCTGGTTCAACAACGAGGTCGAGGCGTTCAACTCTGGCTCGAACCTGGTCGATCGCGAGCGCTTTTACGTCGCGCATAGCCAGCGGCTGGCCGGTAACATCACCGATCTGACCTGGGATACGAATATCGCAGGTTTCGATAATCGCTTCGTCACAACACTTGCGGTGAGCGATCTCGACTTCGTCCGGCCGGGCGCCGCCAATTTCCCCCACGATCTCGTCACGCTGGTCGATCCCGTGCGCGGCTATTACGGCCTGCTCACGACGCAGCAGCAAACCGCGCGCATCGACAACGAGGCGCTGTCGTTCGAGGACCGGCTGAAGCTCACGCGCAGCTTTGCCCTGGTCGGCGGCCTCCGCGTCGAGCATATCGGGCTCGACCGCAACTCGACCGACGTGAATGGCCTCGAGAAGGCGAACTTCCCGTTCTCGAAATCCTGGGTGCCGGTGACGGGCCGCATCGGCTACACTTGGGACGCTGTTCCAGGCCTCACCTTCTTCAGTCAGTACGCCACCGGCGCGGACGTCTCGGCCAACAATATCTTCCTGCTCGTGCCGACCCAGCCGCTCGATCTGACGACCTCGCGCACCTATGAGACCGGTGTGAAACATTTGTTCTGGGACAACAGGGCGGAGTGGTCGTTCTCGGCCTACGACATCCTGCGCAAGAACGTCTATGCCGCGGCCGGCGGCATGCAGCTCAACATCGCCGGGCGCCAGGAGTCGAAGGGCGTTGAACTCGCGGCGTCGGTCCGCCCGATTGATCCGCTGCGACTGTGGGGCAACATCGCCTATGTCGATGCGCGTTACGCCGATTGCAATTTCGTCGGCGGCTCGTTCTCCGGCAACACCCCGCCGAACGTGCCGCGCATCGTCGCCAATGCGGGAGCGTCCTACCGCTTCTTCACACCCTTGCCGGTCGAGCTCGGAATCGTCGGCCGCCATGTCGGCGACCGCTTCAACACCGATGCAAACGTCGTGACGCTGAAGGCCTACACCGTGGCCGACGTCTATGCCTTCGTCGACATTCCCAGGACGGTGTTCAATGCCGTCGACCAGGCGCGCCTGACCTTCCGCGTGCGCAACATCACCGACAAGCGCTATGCGATCTGGGGCGATCCGTTCTACCCCGATCAGATCCTGCTGGGAGCCCCGCGCACCTACGAGATCTCCGCGGCGTTCAAATGGTGAGCTCCGGCGCATGATGGGTACGATCGTCCTCGTGCATCGCTGGCTCGGTATCGCGTTCTGCCTGCTGTTCGCGATGTGGTTTGCGACGGGGATCGTGATGCACTTCGTTCCGTTTCCGTCGCTGACCGAAGCAGAACGATTTGCAGGCCTCGCGCCGCTCGCTCGCACGCGGGTGACGATCGCGGTTGGCGATGTGGTGACCGCCAGCGGGATCGCGGATGCCGGGCGCGCCCGCTTGATTCAGCGGAGCGATGGTCCGGTATACATCGTCGAGGGTTCGTCGCGGTTGCGCGCCGTCCGCGCCTCCGATGGAACGGATGCGACGGTGACCTCGTCCGATGTCGCGCTCGCCATCGCGCAGGATCACGCCCGCGGGCGCGGGCTCGACGCTACGCGCGCGGCCATCGTCGCGCGCGCGGACTACGATCAATGGAGTGTGCCGAACGGGTTTGATCGCCACCGGCCGTTGTTTCGCGTGGCGCTCGGCGACGCCGCCGGGACGGAGGTCTACGTCTCATCCGGCACCGGCGAAATCGTCCTGGATACGACGCGCAGCGAGCGCGGATGGAATCTTGCCGGCAGTGTCCTGCACTGGATCTATCCGACGGTCCTCCGCAGCAACTGGCCGCTGTGGGATCGTGTGGTCTGGACGCTGTCGCTGTTGGCTCTGATCGCCGCCGTACTCGGCGTGGTGCTCGGGATCGCCCGGATCAAGGTGCCTTATCGCGGATGGCACTCCCTACATCACGTCATCGGCCTTGTAGCGATGGTGTTCCTGCTGACATGGATTTTCAGCGGCTGGCTCTCCATGGATCACGGCCGGCTGTTTTCGCGCGGGCAATTGACCGTTGCCGAAGCCGACGCAGCGACCGCCGCGACGAACTGGACCGCCGCCGCATCGCTCGATCGTGTGCCGCCATCGGCCTTCGCCCGCGAGGTCGAATGGCTCTCCTTCAACGGCAAGCTCTATCGGCGCGACCGGATCGCGCTCGATAAGCAGGTCTTGTTCGGGGCGGACGAAGGCGATCGCGATCGGCCGACCGGATTCCTCGGTGTGCACAAAGTTCAGGAATTTGTCGCCCGCCTTGCCACCGGCTGCAACGCACCGTCAGTCCTTGCGCACAATGACGACTATCCCGCTCAGTCCAGCATGCCCGATGCGTCCGTCTATCGGGTCAGCTGCAATGACGTCTGGTTCGACATCGACGGCGCTGACGGCCGTGTGCTGCAGCGGCTCGATGCGTCGCGACGGGCCTATCGCTGGCTCTACAGCGCGCTGCACACGTTCGACTTTCCGATCCTGATGGCGCATCCGTCGCTGCGCGAGGGCTTGATCGTCGGGCTCTGTGCGCTCGGGTTCCTGTTCTCCATCACTGGCATCGTCATCGGGTGGCGCCGGCTGCGTCGCTCCTTCGCTATTTCGCCGTGACCGTGCGCGCCGAAAGCGTGACGAGGCACATCAGCGCTGCGAGCATCCAGAATGCCAGCGGCAGACCGCCGGCATGGGCGATGAAGCCGATTCCGGCGGGGCCGACGAGAATGCCGGCATACCCGGCGGTGGTGATCGCCGCCACCGCGAGCCCGACCGGCATCGCGGTTTGCGTGGCGGAGCGACGGAACAAGACGGGCACGAGGTTCGATGCGCCAAGGCCGATGAGCAGGAAGCCGGCCATCGCAACCGCCGCGACGGGGGCGAGCAGCAACACCGCAAAACCTGCGACTGCAATCAGGCTTCCCCAGACCAGCGTTGCGCGATCGCCGACGCGCGCCACGACGGCGTCGCCGCCAAGCCGTCCCGCCGTCATTGCGATCGAGAACACGATATAGCCGATGCCGCCTTGGGCCTCGCCGACGAGGCCCGCGCCGATGACGAGCAGCGCGCCCCAGTCGAGGATTGCGCCCTCGACCAGGAAGGTGATGGCCGCCAACAGCGCGAGCAGAAGCACGATACCGTGCGGCAGGACGAATAGCGGCCCCTCCTGCGCCTGCGCCGAACGCAGTAGGCGCGGCCAGGCAAGTCCCATCGCGATCAGCATCAGGACCGAGCAGATCAGTGTGCTCATGAGTGGCCCAAGATGGAATGACAGCAGAGTCGTCATCACGGCCGATCCGGCGAAGCCGCCAATGCTGAAGAGCGCATGAAAGCCGGACATCAGCGGCTGTCCCGCCGCTCGCTCGACTTCGACGGCATGGATGTTCATCGCGACGTCGATGGACCCGAGCGCGGCGCCGAAGGCGAGCAGCACCAGGGCAAGCGTCACGGGCGAGCCAACGATCGCCAGCAGCGGCAACACCACAGCGAGACCAACTCCGCCCGCGATGATGATCGGCTTGCTGCCGTAGCGCGCGCTCAAAATGCCGGTCGCGAGCATCGCGACGACCGAGCCGATGCCGAGGCTGAGCAGCAGCAATCCGAGGATGGCGTCATCGACCGCAAGCCGCTCTTTTGCGAACGGCACCAGCGGCGCCCAGCACGCGATGCCGAAGCCCGCGACCAGAAAGGATAGCCGCGTCGCAAGCCGTGTCGCCGGCCGGTCGGCAGAAGTCATCGATGAAACTCCGGGGGAAGGGAGCGCGCGATCGCGGGCGAGGTGAGGCTTAGATCATCAACCAGGAACGGACACCAGGGTTCCGAAGGCGCAGCGAGTTGACGAATTGTGTCACCGTGACATCGCACCTTACGCCGTCATTGCGAGCGCAGCGAAGCAAGGAACCGCGCCACCGGAAACGACCAGGGTGGCGTGCCATCTCGAGGAGCCACCGCAGGGGGTGGACCGGCCTGATGATCGGTTATTTCCTGTCCATGGCGCGGGCCTGGGCTGCGACGATGAGCACGCCGGCCACAACCAGGACGCCGCCGACCGACTGAACCAGTGACATCGTCTCATCGAGCCCGATATATCCCGATACGACGGTGGCGACAGGCCCCAGCGCACTGATCATCGCCACGCGGCTTGCGCCGATCCGGCGCAGCGCCTCGGCCATCATGAAGATCGGCATCACGGTACTGAAGAGTGCCATGCAGAGGGCTAGCCAGTACACCCGCGCAGGCAGTACCAGCGCACTCATCGGGCGGAGCGCCATGAACTGAACGATGCAATAGGCGCTCGCCGCGGCGGTGGCATAGGCCGTGAAACGTATCGAACCGAGCCTCAAGACAACCTCGCCGCTGCCGACGAGATACACCGAGAAGGTCGCCGCGCTCAGCATGACAAGTAGTACCCCGAGCCAAAAATTGTCGCTCGTCTTGTCGAGCTGCCCCGACAGGACGAGCGCGACGCCGGCATAGGTGATGGCCAGCGCGATGAGCTCGCGCCGGGTGATCGGCTTCCGGAGGAAGACCGCCGAGATCACCACAACGATGGTCGGGTACATGAACAGGATCAGCCGGCCGACCCCCGCGGCGATGTATTGCAGCCCGATCATGTCGAGGAAGCTCGACAGATAGTAGCCGACGAAGCCGAGGGCGGCGAGCGCCAGGCCGTCGCGCGCGGTGATCGGCGGAAGCTTCTGGCCGCCTGGCGGACCTCGATACAGGGCAAGCGCGACAATGAAGAAGGGCAGGGAGAAGATCATCCGCAGGGCAAGGAGCGTGACGGGATCGCTCATGTCCTCATAGGCGAGCTTCACGAAGATCGCGCGAAGCGAGAACGCAATGGCGGCGGTGGCCGCCAGCAATACGCCGACGATGTTGTGCGTCCTGGACACGCTTGCGACGGGAGGTTTCGGCGCTGGTCCGGGCGGCTGGGGGATTGCGTGCTGATCTCCTTCGGAGATTTCGGCCATAGTCCGTCTCACCGACTTTGCGGGTCGTGACAGAGATGATGAGCGCTGCAGCCGAAAAGCGCCAATTTCATTTCGGCAAGGCCCCCTTCGCGTTCGACGAAGCTCCACTCCAGCAGGACAGAATCTGCGATATCGACGATCACCGTTGGTTTGACGACGGCTTGGATGGTCTTTTCGACCTTGACCCGGGAGCCGTTGATCAGGCTTACTTAAGGTAGTGAAAGCCAACCGCCCCGCTAAGGGCGGTGCGGCCGGGATCGGTTCGCGGGTCTCGGGCAAGTCTAAAGAACGGACACGTTCCCGCGGATCGACAGATGCGGCAATTCAATCATCTCATCCGGCGCATCGACCTGACCTCGCTTCAGCTCTTCGTCGCCGTGTGCGAGGAGGGTACGCTGACGCGGGCGGCGTCACGGGAGAACATTGCTCTGAGCGCGGTGAGCAAGCGCCTGGGGGAGCTCGAGGAGGCGCTCGGCACCGATCTCTTCATCCGGCACCCGAAGGGGATGATGCTGGCACCGGCCGGAGAATCCTTGCTGCACCACGCGCGAGCGATGCTGGGCAGCGTCGAGAAGATGGGAGCTCGATGAGTACCGCATGGGCATCAGGGGACACATCCGGATGCTGGCCAATGTCTCGGCCACGGTCGAATTCCTTCCCGACGACCTGCCGGCCTTTTTCTCGATGCACAATCTGGTCAAGATTCATCTTGAGGAGAGGCTGAGCGCCGGTGTCGTCAAGGGTGTCGAGGAGGGATACGCGGAGATCGGCATCTGCGTCTCCACGACCGACAGTCGCGACCTCATGACCCATCCTTATCGCAGCGACCGGCTCGCACTGGCGGTGCCGCAGGACCATCCATTGGCCGGGCGGACATCGATCGATTTCGTCGAGAGCCTGGATTTCGACCATATCGGCTTCCACGCGGACAGCTCCATCTTCACCGTCTCGCGTGCGGCCGCCGCCCGGGCCGGGAAGGCGGTCAATCTGCGGATCAACGTGCCGAGCTTTGATGCCATCTGTCGCATGGTGCAGTGTGGCCTCGGCGTCGGACTAATCCCGGACCGGGCGTTCGAGGTGCTCGCCTCCGGAATGGGCATCAAGGCGATCCCGCTCAGAGACGACTGGGCTCGCCGGAACTTGAAGATCGTGACGCGCGATCCCGCCGGGCTCTCGACGGTAACCAGGATGCTGGTCGAGCACCTGGTGCAATCCGGTCATCGCATCGACGAGGCCGTGCCGGCGATTGCGGCTTCGGCGTCAGCGTCCGGTCACCGCGAGCGCGGATGACCCCGACACTTCGAGATTGAGCGTCTGGTGGCTCAGCCCTGGCGGCGCAGGAAGCCCGTGATCGTGACCTTTTCCCAAATGCCCGCGGCGGCGAAGGGATCGGCACGGTTGAAGGTTTCGACCTCGGCGCGGCCGGGGGCCTCGATCAGGAACAGGCTGCCGATCATGGTCTGGCCGTCGTCGGAGACGAGGGGACCCGACATCACGATCTTGACGCCGAAGCGCGAGGTGTCGCTCAGAAAGGCCTTGTGGGCATCGTAGTTGGAAAGCCGGGTCGGCAAGGCGCCGGCGCGGTCGAGAGCATGAATTGCGAACAGCATGATGTCTCCTGTCTTGAGGGCGGCCGCGCGAACGGCCGCCCCGAGCTTTGTGATTGGCCGTCTATTTGCCGCCGAGCTTGCCGGCTTCCTCGAAGGTCGGGCAGCTCCGCTGCTCCAGCGGGACGTCGAACGGCTTGTAATTGTCCTTGGTGATGACAGTCGGCTTCAGCACGATCTCGTTGATGACCGGCTGGTCGCGCAGGGAACGGATCGCCATCATGGTGCCGAGGCAGCCCTGCGCAAAGCCGTTATAGTCGCCGCTGGCGAGCAGCTTGCCCGACTTGATGGCGTCGATCGCTTCCTTGGTGCCGTTGATGCCGATCACCTGTGCCTTGCGATTGGCGCCGTCGAGCGCCTCGATCGCGCCGACCGCCATGGCGTCGTTGGCGGCGAGCACACCGTCGATCTGCGAATTCGACTGCATCAGGTTCTCCATGACCTGGAGCGCCTGGAGCCGCTGGTAGTTGCCGGGCTGCGAGGCCAAGAGCTTGGCGCCCGGAGCCTCCTTGATGGCGTCGTTGAAGCCGCGGACGCGGTCGACATTGGTCAGCGAGCCCTTGACGCCCTCGATGATGACGATGTTGCCCTTGCCGCCGAGCGTCTTCAGCAGATAGCGCGCGGTCTCGAGGCCGAGGCTGTAATCGTCGGCGCCGATGAAGGAGACGAACTTGCCGCCGGCGGAGCGGTCGGTGATGTTGACCACGGGGATCTTTGCGTCGTTGATCTTCTCGACGCCCGGCACCATCGCCTTGTAGTCGACGGGGATGAACACGATCGAGCTCGGCTTCTTGACGACGACGTCCTCGATCTGACTGAGCTGCTCGGGGATCGAGTCCGGCTTGGTCGGGATGTAGTGCAGCGTCTTGGCGTTCATCGCCTTCGCCGCGACGTCCGCGCCGATCCGCACGGTCTGGAAGTACGGGTTGGTCTGGTTCTTGGTGAAGACGGCGATGGTCTCGCCGTCGGCGCGGGCCTGCGTGGTGCACGCGGCCGCTAACAGAATCGGAAGTGCCAGGTAGCCCAGTCTATTTTGTCTCATGTCGTCTCCATCCCTCATTTTGCTTTGTTGGATTCTCGAGAAATCATTGCGCGCGGCGGCGGGTCTTCATGTCCAGCCAGACCGCGAGAATGACGATGATTCCGGTCACGAGCGGCTGCCAGTTGGCGCTGACCGACAACAGGTTCATGCCGTTCAGCACCAAGGTCAGGATCAGCGCGCCGACAAAGGTGCCGAACACGGTGCCGACGCCGCCGAACAGCGAGGTGCCGCCGATCAGCACGGCCGCGATCGCCGGCAGCGTCAGGCTCTCGCCGATATCGGCCTCGGCCGAATTGAGCCGCGACAGGAAGATGATCGAAGCGAGCCCCGCCATGGTACCGGAGACCGCGTAGACCAGCAGCAGGCGGCGTGCGACCGGAATGCCGGAGAGCCGGGCCGCGACCGGATTGGCGCCGATCGCATAGATCTCCTGGCCCCAGATCGTGCGCTGCGCGAACAGCGTGCCGATCGCGAGGAAGACGACGAGCAGATAGACCGGGATCGGCAGGCCGAACAGATAGCCGCTGCCGATCTGGCGGAAGCCCGCAGGGAAGCCGTGAATGGTGTCGCCGGCCATGTACCAATAGGTGAGGCCGTTCAGCACCCAGAGCATGCCATAGGTGGCGATGAAGGAAGGAATACGCAGCGCCGTCACCATGATGCCGTTAAGCAGGCCAACGACGCCGCCGGCGACCAGCGCGGTAAGAATGCCGAGAGCGGGCGAGCCGGTCTGATGGATCACGGTGCCGGCGAGGCAGGCGGACAGCGCGACATTGGCGCCGACGGAGAGATCGAGGCCGGCGGTCAACACCACCAGCGTCAGCCCCGAGGCGATGAAGAAGGTCAGGCTCGCCTGGCGCAGCACGTTGAGGATGTTGCCGAGGCTCAGGAAGGAATCGCTGAGCACGGCAAGCACTGCGCAGATCAAGAACGCGGCGAGCAGACGATAAAACAGCTGGATCGCATCCTGCGACAGGAAGGAGCGGGGCGGCGCGATGGCCTCTTTGGCGATGTCGCTCATGCCCGGCTCCGAAGCCCGTCGAGGAACAGCGCGACGATGACGAGGACGCCGACGCTTGCGACCTGCACCGAGGACGGCAGCGAGATCAGGTTCAGTCCGTTGCGCAGCACGCCCACCGCGATGACGCCGAGCACGGTGCCGAGCAGCCAGCCATTGCCGCGCTCGAACGAGGTGCCGCCGACCGCGACGGCCGCGATGGCGTCGAATTCGAGGCCGAGTCCCGCGGTGGGATGGCCGGAATTCATGCGTGCGGTCATCAGCAGGCCGGCAACGCCGGCCATGGTGCCGCCGAGCGCGTAAACCGCGATCAGGAGTCGGTTCGGCGAGAGGCCGGCATAGCGCAGGGCCTCGCGATTGCCGCCGAGGGCAAAGATGTAGGTGCCGAAACGCGTATGATAGAGCAAAGCGTGGAAGGCCGCATAAGTGACGAGCGCCATCACGATCGGGACGGGCACGCCCAGAAGCGTCGCGGAATAGATGTCACGCACGCTGTGGGGGATACCGACCACGCTTTGGCCGTCGCTGACGATCAGCGACAGGCCTTGGGCCATGCCGAGCGTGCCAAGCGTCGCGACGAACGGCGGAATGCCGAGGATTGCGACCAGCCAGCCGTTGACGGTGCCGAAGGCTGCGCCGACCAGCAGGCCGGCGCAGAGCCCGAGCAGCATCGATTTGGTCGCGAGCGACACGATCGCGACGCAGAGCGAGGTCAGCGTCAGCACCGCGCCCATCGACAGGTCAAGCCCCTCGGTCATGATGATCAGCGTCATCGGCAGCGCGAGCATGGTCAGGATCGTCGACTGCACCAGCACATTGGAGAGGTTGGCGACCGAAAGGAAGCCGGGCGCGAGCACGCCGAACAGCGCGATCAGGACGATCAGCACGATCGCGACGCCGGGAATGCGCTGCAGCGGATTGGGTTGTGACGCGACCGCGGCCTCACGCATGATGCATCCCCAGCCGCACGATGTTTTCCTCCGTCAGCTCATTGCGCGCAAGATGCCCGGCGATGCGGCCCTCGCGCATCACATAGGCGCGATCGCAGACATGGCAGATCTCGACCTGCTCGGACGAGATCATCAGCGCCGCCGCGCCTTCGGCGACCAGGCGATCGATCAGCGCGAAGATCTCGGACTTGGCGCCGATGTCGATGCCGCGTGTCGGCTCGTCGAAGATGAAGAGCTTTGCGCCGGCGGCCAGCCATTTGCCGATCACGACCTTCTGCTGGTTGCCGCCGGACAGCAGTCCCACGGTCTGCCGCGCGCTGGGCGTCGCGATGCGGAGCTGCCGGATCAGGCCGTCGGACGTACGCAGGGCGCTGCGCTGGTCGAACAGCCCGCTCGGAAAGAGCTTTCGCAGCGCCGAGACGACGAGATTGTCGCCGACGGAGCGGAGCAGCGCGAGTCCTTCGCTCTTGCGGCTCTCCGGGATCAGGGCGATGCCGCTGCGTGCCGCGATGTCGGGCTCTCCGGAGATGGCCTTGCCGTCGAAGATGATCTCGCCGGACGTCACGGGATCCGCGCCGAAGATGGCGCGCGCGACCTCGCTGCGCCCGGAGCCGACGAGGCCACACAGGCCGACGATCTCGCCCCGGCGGACCTCGATGTTGATGTCGGAAATGCCGTTCGGCGAGGTCAGGTCCTTGACCCTGAGCAGCACCTCGCCGGGCTTGTCGGCAAAGTTGCGCGGATAGGTCATGTCGACATTGCGGCCGACCATCATCCGGACGAGCTGGTCCGGCGTGACGTCGGCGGGGCGCACGCCGTCGATGCGGCGGCCGTCGCGCAGCACCGTGATGCGGTCGCCGAGCGCGAACACCTCGGCCATGCGGTGCGAGATGTAGACGATGGACACGCCATCGGCCTTCAGCCGCGCGATCAGCGCGAACAGGAGCTCGGTCTCGCGATCGGACAGCGCCGCGGTCGGCTCGTCCATGACCAGGATGCGCGCATTCTGGCTGATCGCTTTCGCGATCTCGACCATCTGCTGCTGCGCAACGCCGAGCCTGTCGACGGTGATGGAGGGATCAATGTCGAAGCCGATCGTGTCGAGCACGCGCCTGGCGTCGGCCAATATCCTGCGGCGGTCGATCGTGCCGGGAATACGCCCCTCCGGCTCGCGGCCGAGGAAGATGTTTTGGGCGATATCGAGATGGGGGACGAGCGAGAATTCCTGGAAGATCACGGCAATGCCGAGCTTCTGCGCGTCGGCGGTCGAGCTGATCGCGACCTTTTCACCCTTGTGGTAGAACTCGCCGGCGTCGGCGCGATAGGCGCCGCACAGCACCTTCATCAGGCTCGACTTGCCGGCGCCGTTCTCGCCGAGCAGCATATGGACTTCGCCGGGGAAGACGGCAAAGGACACGTCGTCCAGCGCCTTGACGCCGGGAAAGTCCTTGCTGATGCCGCGCAGCTCGAGCAGCGGCGTCGGCGAAGGAGTCTGAATGGGCAATGCCGCGGTGCTCATCCCCGCGCTCCGCTTGCGAAGATCTTTCCGGGATTCATCAGGCCGTTCGGATCGAGTGCCTGCTTGATCGACCGCATCACATCGACGGCCTCGCCGAGCTCGTCGGCGAGATAATCGATCTTGCCGAGCCCGATGCCGTGCTCGCCGGTGCAGGTGCCATCCATGGCAATGGCGCGGGCGACCATGCGCGCCTGCAGCGCCTTGGCGCCTTCTGCCTCCTCCGGCTTTGCGGGATCGATCAGGATCAGCATGTGGAAATTGCCGTCGCCGACATGGCCGACGATCGGAGCCGCAAAGCCGTGCTCGTCGGCGTCCCGTCGCGTCTCGGTCAGGCATTCCGCCAGCCGCGAGATCGGTACGCAGACATCGGTGATCACGGCGCGCGCGCCGGGCCTCAAGCCCAGGCCCGCATAGAGCGTGTCGTCGCGGGCGTGCCAGAGCCGGCTGCGGTCTTCCGGTGCTTTCGCCCAGGCAAACCCATGACCGCCATGGTCGGCGGCGATCGCCTGCGCCGCCTCGGCCTGCTCGGCGACCGAGGTCTCGGAGCCATGGAATTCGAAGAACAGGGTCGAGGCTTCGCGATAGCCGAGCTTTGCGTAGGCATTGATGCCCCGCATCATGACGTCATCGAGCAACTCGATGCGCGCCACGGGAATGGCGGACTGGATCGCGGAGATCGCCGTGTCGACGGCGTCGTGCAGCGTATCGAAGCTGCAGACCGCGGCCGAAATCGCCTGCGGCAGGGGATGGAGTTTGAGCGTGATCTCGGTGATGACCCCGAGCGTGCCTTCCGCGCCGACGAACATCCGGGTCAGATCGTAGCCGGCGGCCGATTTGCGCGCGCGCTGCGCTGTGCGGATCACGCGGCCGTCGGCCAGAACCACCTCCAGCGCCATGACATTGTCCTTCATGGTGCCGTAACGCACCGCCATGGTGCCCGAGGCGCGGGTCGATGTCATGCCGCCGATCGAAGCGTCGGCGCCGGGATCGATCGGGAAGAACAGGCCGGTGCTGCGCAGCTCCGCATTGAGCTGCTTTCGCGTGATGCCGGGCTGCACGACGACGTCCATGTCGCTCTCATGCACCGCCAGCACCTTGTTCATGCGCGCGAAGTCGAGACAGACGCCGCCTGCGATCGATGCCGCGTTGCCTTCAAGCGAGGTTCCGGCGCCATAGGGCACGATCGGCATGCCCGCGCCGGCGCACATTTTGACGATCTCGGCGATCTCGTGCGTCGTCTCCGGGAACACGACGATATCGGGCGGCAGGTTGCGATAATGGGATTCGCTCTGCCCATGCTGATCGAGCACGCCGCGCGCGACACTCGCGCGCGGACCGATCATTCCCGCGAGGCGATCGGCCAAAGCTGCCGTGCTAACCCGTGGTCCCATCCTTGCTCCCTGTCTGCCTCCGGCGCCGGACTCTTGTGGGTCCGTTGCGTTATCGTCCGGCTTAAGCGGCTTGTGCGTTGCTCGCAACCTGCTTCAGGCCGAAATCGTAGTTGAGGTGAAAATACTCACTGTCCACCATGCGACCATCCGGCGCACGGCCGGCCGGGTTGCGGACGAAGTCGCGGATCAGGCTGTCCTTGACGCCGAACACCACGTCAGAGTCGAGATACCGATCGCCGGCGACGAACACATGCGTCACGAGCTGTTCGAAGCCGGGCGCGGAAATCATGAAATGGACATGCGCCGGACGCCAGGGATGGCGGCCCTGCGCCTCCAGCATCTCGCCGACCGGGCCGTCATGCGGAACCGGATAGGCGGCCGGCTTGATCGACCAGAAATGGAAGCGGCCGTTGGCATCGGTGTGGAAGCGTGCGCGCATGGCGAGATCGCCGCCGATGTCGTCGAGCTGCTGCACGTCGTAATAGCCGTCATCGTCGGAATGCCAGACGTCGACAGTGGCGCCCGCGAGCGGCTGTCCGTCGACGGTCGAGACGGAGCCCGTGACCAGCATCGGGTCGCCCTCCATGGGGCCCGAGATATCCGCGCCGCTGTCCTTCTGCGGCGCAGCCTGGACGAAGAACGGCCCGAGCACCGTGGTCTCGGTTGCGCCTTCCGGCATCGAATGGTTGATCGCATCGACCAGCATGGAGACGCCGAGCGTGTCCGACAGCAGGATGAACTCCTGGCGCTTGTCGTCGCACATGTGACCGGTGCGGGTCAGGAAATCGATGCCGTATTCCCATTCCTTCTGAGTCGGGCGGACCTCACGGACGAAGGCATGAAGATGGCGCACCAGCGCTTCGCTGACCTGTTTGATGCGTGGATCGCTTGCGTCCTTGATCCGCTCCAGCACCGCGTCCGTGATCGTGTTCTCGTTGAAGTTACGCATATGTGGCTCCGTGGATCAGAGTTTGGGCTCGCCGAGGCCGGACAGCCGCTCGAGATGCTTGACGGTCGCGATGAAGTCAGTCTCAGCGTCGCCCTGCGCGACTAGCGAGCCATAGGTCTCGCGCACCTGGGCCGCGAGCTGCAGCGGCACGCCGACGGCGTGGCCGGCGCCGAGGATGAGGTCGAGATCCTTGGCCATCTGCTTGCAGGAGAAAGTGGACTCGAAATCGCGGGTCCGGAGCGGCGCGGTCTTATACTTGACCATGGGGGAGGCGACCGCGCTGTCGTCGAGCACCTTGAGAATGTCCTGCCAGGCGATGCCGCCCTTGCGCGCCAGCGCAAGGCTCTCGGCCATCATGGCGGCCGACACCGCAATCATCAGATTGACCGCGAGCTTTGCGTAGCGCGCCTCTTCGCCGGGCCCGAGATAAGTCTGGGCGCGGGTGAACGAGGCGAACAAAGGCTTGGTGCTCTCGAAGGCGTCCTTGGGGCCGGAAACAAAGCAGGTCAGCGCGCCGGTGTGAACGATGCTGGCGTTGCCGGAGACCGGCGCGCGCAGATAGAGAACGCCGCGCGCCTGCGCGGCAGCGTCGACTTCGGCGGATGCCTCGGCGCTCACGGTGCTGGTCTCGATCAGCACGACGCCAGGCGCCATCGCGCCGATGAGGCCGGTCGGGCCGAGCAACACGGCGCGCAGGGCCGCGTCATCGGGCAGGGACGTGACGACTGCGGCTTTGCCGTTCACGGCTCCGGCGAGCGAAGCGGCGGTCGAAATGCCTTGTGCGCGTGCTTCGTTGAGCCGCGCCGCGCTCTGGTCGAAGGCGGTCACGGCGTACCCGGCCTTGGCAACGAGCACCGACATCGGCAGACCCATCTTGCCGATCCCGATAAAAGCTACAGTCTTCGAAGCGTCTGTCATTGTTGTTGTCCGTTGCGCCTTCAGGCGGCGCGTCCCTGTCGTTCGATGTCCTGCACCAGCCGCTGGCCCGATTGCGCGAGCAGCTCTTTCTTCGTCTCCAGCCCTTCAACCAGCAGACGCCCGTTCCGTTTCTTCCAGGTGCCGCCGATCATGACGGCCTCGATGTTGGCGAGGCTCGTCTGCATCACGACGGTGGAAACGGGATCGTGCACCGGGAAGAGGTTGAGATCGGAGGCGTTGATGATGACGAGGTCGGCGAGCTTTCCTGGCGTCAGCGAGCCGATCTGATCCTCGCGGCCAAGCATCCGCGCGCCCTCAGTCGTGATCCAGCGCAGTGCCTCGCGCGCTGGAATCGTGGTCGTTGCCGGAATGGTGCCGCTGGCCTTGCGCGTCTCTGCGTTATCGAGTGCCCGCTGCATCGACAGCGCGACTCGCGCGGCGGAGAGGAGATCGCCGGCCAGCACGGATTCCAGATCGATGCCGATCGTCGGGCGCACGCCGCGCTTCAGCAGCCGTCCGGTGATCGGGAAGCCGTGGCCCTGGATCATCTCGTTTTCAGGCGTCACCGAGAAGGACACGCCGAGACCGACCAGACGATCGAGGAGATCGTCGGGCAGATCGTTGCCGTGAACGATGTTGACGCCGGCGCCGACAAGGCCGGCCTCGATCAGCTTCTCCCAGCCGCCGGGCGTCTTCGCCGGACCGCCGCCCTGGTGCATCGATGCGATCAGCTTGAGCTCGCGCGCCAGGCGGAAATCGTGCACGGCAACGTCTAGCGTCGAATAATGCGGACCGAGAATGGCCAGCCCCAGCGTGACGAGGCCGTCGCGATCGGCGAGGGGACCTGCGAGCAGCCGCTCGACCTCGCGGCGTGGGTGCGGGATCTCGGAGAAGTGCGGCTCGCCCGGTTTTGGCTCGGGCTTCGGCGAGCCGTGGAAGAATGCGGCGCGAATGCCGCTCTCGATCAGGCCGCGGACAGCGGCGTCGGTATGGTCAGGCGTCGGATTGTTGTGGCACCAGTCGACCAGCGTCGTGGCGCCGCAATTGATCTGGTTCAGCGCGCCGACCAGCGTTGCGATGTAGATGTCCTCGGGCCGGAACACGGTTGCGAGGCCGGCATGCATGCGTCGGAAATATTCGAGCAGCGTCCAGTTCGCGGCATAGCCGCGGAGCGCTGTCTGCCAGGTGTGCATATGCGCGTTGATGAGGCCGGGGATGAGGATGCGGCCCGTGCCGTCGACGATCTCGATGTCGGCTGCGCCGCCGCCGACATCGATCGATGGACGCACGTCAAGGATACGGTTGCCCTCGACCAGCACATCGCCGGTGCGGAGGTCGCCAATCGCATCATCCATGCTGATGACAACAGCGGATTTGATCAGCGTGCGTGTCATCGGATCAAGCCGCCGCCTTGGCCGGGCCCGGCGGCTCTCCGGCCCAGGCGCGCGCGATCAGGTCGCGGATGGCGTTGCGCTCGAGCGGGCGCGGATTCCAGTAGGCGTTGGTGACGGCGAGATCGGCCGCCTTGTCGATGCCGCTCTCGGGCATGCCGACGTCGCGCAGCGCAAGCTTTGCATTCAGCCGCTTCGCAAGATCGTACAGACCCCGCGATGCATCGGCAGCGCCGATCGCGCGCGAGATGCGCGCCATCGCATCGGGCACGGCGGGCGCGTTGAAGGCCAGCGCATGCGGCAGCACGATGGTGTGGGTCTCGGCGTGCGGCAGATCGAAGGTGCCGCCGAGCGTATGGCAGAGTTTGTGATGCAACGCCATGCCGACGGTGCCCAGACAAACACCGCACAGCCAGGCGCCATAGAGTGCCTCGGTGCGGGCCTCGTGGTCATCGCTTTTCGCGGCAATGGCAGGCAGGGCGCGGGCCAATGCGCGAATGCCTTCCTCCGCCATCAGCGACGTGACGGGATTGGTGTCGCGGGCGTAAAGCGCTTCCACCGCATGCGCGATCGCATTGATGCCGGAGGTCGCGGCCAGGCTCGCCGGCAGCGTCAGGGTGAGATCGACATCGTAGATCACGGTCTCCGGCAGCACGGCGGCGTCGCGCACCGTGGTCTTCAGGCCGTTCTCGGTCTGGCCGACAATCGGCGTCATCTCCGAGCCGGCATAGGTGGTGGGAATGCAGAGCTGGTTGACGCCGGTGCGCAAGGCCAGTGCCTTGCCAAGACCGGTGGTCGATCCGCCGCCGAGCGACACGACGCAGTCGGCATCGCACGCCTTCATCGCCGCGAGCGCCTGCACGGTGACCTCGACCGGCGTATGCATGGTGGCGCCGGGGAATAGTCCTGCGTAGAGCGGGCCGAGCGCCGTGCCCAAGCTCTTGCCTTGTGTCTCCTGCTGCGGCGTCGTCAGCACCAGCGCGCGCTTGCCGCCGAGCCGTTCGACTTCGGCTTTGGCCGCAGCAAGCGTGCCGCTGCCGAACACGACGCGGCAGGGGAGGTTATCAAAGGTGAACGAACCGATCATGCGCCGGTCTCTATGATGGGATAATCGACCTGGAAGCGTCCAGTCCGCAAGTCGCCCAGCGCCTCGCGCACGCGCAGATGTTCCGGATGGGTGGCATAGGCAGCAAGCGCGGCCTGATTGGCGAATTCGGAAAACAGGACCACGTCGCAGGCATAATCGACATCGCTGACGTCGAGGCCGACCTCGATGTGGGTGAGGCCGTCGATCCGGCCCTTGAGGCCCTCGAACAGGGTTTTGACCTTGAGTCGGGCGGCGGAGCGCTCCTCGGGGGTCTCCCCACGCAGCCGCCACATCACGATGTGCCTGATCGGGCCCGACATTTCCTGATTTCCTCGCCTGCTGTCTTGCTTGTCTTGAGGCCATTTTGGCTTGCAGGATGCGGAAATAAAGGCCAATATTTGTAAGTCTCTTTTTCTATAAGTGAAAAAATGGACCGCTTGCTGCAATTGGAGGTCTTCTCCAAGACGGCCGAGCTCGGCAGCCTGTCCAAAGCTGCCGAGGCGCTGCGCATGTCGAATGCGGCGGCCAGCCGCTACCTCAGTGCGCTGGAGGAGCGCCTTGCAGTCCGGCTGATCGAGCGCAACACCCGCCGATTGTGGTTGACGGAGGCGGGACAGGAACTGCTCGAGCGTTGCGGTCCGGTTCTGAATGAATTGGCGGAAGCCGAGGACATCGTCAGCGATCGTGCCTTGTCGCCTCAGGGCACGTTGCGGGTTACGAGCTCGCTCTCCTTTGCTGTGATCTATCTGGCCCCGATGCTGCCGGCGTTTCGCGCGCGTTACCCAAAACTCAATCTGCAGATCACGACCGCGAACCGGTATCCGGATTTCATCGAGGCGGGTATCGATGTGGCTATCCGGACCCGCGAGCACGAACCGGATTCGAACATCGTCGTCCGCCGTATCGGCCAGATGCGCCGCGTGCTGGCGGCCGCGCCGTCATATCTCGCAAGCTGCGGCAAGCCGGAGCAGCCCGCCGATCTCGCGCGGCACAACATGCTCGTCTACAACCTCGCCAACGATCCCTATTCGCTGCGTCTGCGGAAGGGTAATGGCGCGCAGACCGTCCGTATCACGCCGACGCTCGACAGCAATGACGGCCAGGTCATCCGCGGCGCGGCGCTGGCAGGCCTCGGCATTCTCATCCAGCCGCTCTACATCGTGCAGAGCGACATCGCGGCGGGCCGTCTCGTCCCGGTGCTGATGGAGTGGGAGCTGCCTCTGCTCACCATGAACATCGCCTATCAGAACCGCGCCGGGCTGCCCGCCAAGATCAGGGTCTTTTCGGACTTCCTGGTGAGTTACATCCGCGAGCATTCGGAGCCGGGGATCTGGATCGACACGACGAAGTGAGCGATACACACGCTCGAGCTCTGACTGCTTCCGAGAAGGCGCACATCCATTGAAAGCAAGGACATCCGGGACCGCGTGGCGACATGCCAACATTGGCCGCCTGCTCAACAATGCAGTGCGGCGCTTCGAAGGTCGCGTGCTCGAATTGATGAGCGACAGGGGACACGACGAAACGCGCATCGCGCATGTCAGCCTCACCCGCAATCTCGATGTGGAGGGGACAAGGCTCACGGAGCTCGCCCGCCGCGCATCCATGAGCAAGCAGGCGATGGGCGAGCTGGTCGATCAATGCGCTGAGCTCGGCCTCGTCGATCGCATTGCCGATCCGACTGATCGGCGCGCCCGCATCGTCACATTTACGCCGGCCGGGCTCAAATGGCTCGACGCGTTTCGCGATGCCGTCGATGTCGCCGAGCAGGAGATGCGCGCCGACCTCGGCAAGGCCACGATGGACGCGATCCTGAAGGGGTTGGCGGTCTATGGCGCGAAGTTCGACACGCTCGATGATGTGAATTAGTCAGGCTACTTGACGATATCGTCAGGCTACCTTACCATGCAAGATAATGCTGGTAGGGAGAAGCGTCTTGGAGACACGTCTGACGGCCTCGGTGCTCATCGTGGGCGGGGGGCCATGCGGGTTGATGCTGGCCAACGAGCTCGGCCGCCGCGGCGTGTCCGCGATCCTCATCGATGAAAAGCCTGGCACGGCCTTCAATCCGCAGGCCAATGCGACGCAGGCGCGCTCGATGGAGCATTATCGGCGGCTGGGTTTCGCCGACGAGATCAGGCGGGAAGGCCTACCCGCCGACTATCCGACCGACGTCGCGTACTTCACCCGCTACACCGGCTATGAGCTGGCGCGGTTTCAATTGCCGTCATCGTCACGCGCGGGCGAGCTCATCAAGGGCTTGTCCGGCTCCTGGAGCGCCGCCGAGCTGCCGCACCGCGTCTCGCAGAAATATGTCGAGGCGGTGCTGCGCCGGCATGCCGAACGGCTTCCTGGAATCCAGCTCAACTATGGCCATCGTCTGATCAACTACGTCGAAAGCGATGAGGGCATCGTCGGCGAAATCGAGTGTCTCGATGACGGTCGCCGCTTTGAAGTTCGAGCCGACTACATGGTCGGCGCCGACGGGCCGCGTTCGCAGGTCCGGCAATCGCTCGGGATCGTCTATGGCGGCGAGACCGGAACGCAGCGCGATTTCATGGGCGGACGGATGCTGGCCGTCTATCTCCGTTCGCCTGATTTCTACGCGAGCATCCCGCACGCCAAGGCGTGGATGTACAACTGCTTCAACGGTGACCGCCGCGCCTTCATGGCGTCCGTGAATGGCCGCGACGAATTCGCGTTCCACACGCAGCTGCGGCCGGGCGAGGACGAGAGCGCGATCACGATCAACGAGGCCAAGGCCGCGTTCCAGCGCGCATGCGGTGCGCCGATCGAATGCGAGGTGCTCTCGTTCCTGACCTGGACCGCGGGTCACGCGCTGGTCGCGAATGGAATGCAGCGGGGCAGGGTCTTCCTCGGCGGCGACGCGGCGCATCTGTTCACGCCAACGGGGGGCCTCGGTTACAACACCGCGATCGAGGATGCGGTCAATCTCGGCTGGAAGCTCGCAAGCGTCGTCAAGGGCGTGAGCCCGGCTGCGCTGCTCGACAGCTACGAGGTCGAGCGTCGTCCGGTCGCGCTCCGCAACACCGATTACGCGCGCCGCTTCGCCGACTCGCTCGGTCTGTTCGCGCCCGCGACCGAGATCGAGGACGCCACGGAAGCCGGCCGCGAGGCGAGGCGAACCGCCGGCATCTATCTCGAACAGCACGCCCGCGCCGAGTTCAACATTCCCGGCGTCACCTTCGGTGGCCGCTACGACGCCTCGCCGATCATCGTCTCCGACGGCAGCCAGCCGCCGCCCGACGCTGCAAATGTCTACGTTCCCAGCGCCTGTCCCGGCGGCCGCGCGCCTCACGCGTGGCTGGAGGACGGCGTGTCCTTGTACGACCTGTTCGGGTTCGAGTGGACACTGCTCCAGTTCGGCGAGGTCGCGTCCGCTCACGCTCCGCTTGCTGAAGCCGTCAGGACGATTGGCGTCGAGGTGAAACTCGTCGCGCTGCCGAAATCCTTGCGCGATCTCTATGAGGCCGACCTCGCTCTCATACGTCCCGACCAGATCGTGGCCTGGCGCGGTAGCGCATCGCAGGCGGGGACGCTCGGGCGCGTTCTTGCCCGCGCGCTCGGGCATAGTGCGAGCAGCGGCGCACGTCTGGCAAGCTGATCGATTCCCGCCGCCGCGTCCGACCTGCGGCCGTGTGGGCACTAACAACAAAACGACAATGACACCGGAGGAGGACACAGTGACGACAGGAACACTCGGGGGCTACGGCGATCGTGCGGCCACTGTTGCCGGCGGCGAGCAGACCGCAAGCAGCCGCCGGCGCATTCTGATCGCCGGCACGATCGGCACCGCGATCGAATGGTACGATTTCTTCATCTACGGCCTGATCGCGCCGCTGGTGTTCGATCAGCTGTTCTTCCCGAAGTTCGATCAGCTCACGGCGACCATCGCGGTCTTCGCGACGTTTGCCGTCGGATTCCTGGCGCGCCCGCTCGGCGGGATCGTGTTCGGACATTTCGGCGATCGCCTCGGTCGCAAATCCGTCCTGTTGTGCACGCTGCTCACGATGGGACTTGCGACCATGTCGATCGGGCTGTTGCCGACCTACGCCAGCGTGGGCCTGATCGCGACGATCGCGCTCGTTCTGCTGCGCTTCCTTCAGGGCTTTGCGCTCGGCGGCGAGTCGACCGCGGCGATCCTGATGGCGATCGAAACGGCGCCCGGTCACCGGCGCGGCTTCTCTGCTGCCGTGATCCAGGCCGCAGGGCCCGTTGGCGTGGTGCTCGCCTCGTTTGCCGCGCTCGCGATCTCGCGGCTGCCGGAGGCGGAGCTGCTGTCATGGGGCTGGCGCGTTCCGTTCCTGATCAGCGCGGTGCTGGTCGCGCTCGGCGTCTACATGCGCCTGCGCATCGAGGAGAGCGCGACGTTCCGCGCGGCGGAGGTGGCTGAAGCAGTACCTGCCGTCGAGGCGGTGAGGGGGCATTGGCGACCGATCCTCATCGTGTTCTTTGCCGAGATGGCGCAAACATCCTATTTCTATTTGACCGCCATCTTCACCATCTCCTTCGCAACGCGCCAGCTCGGCGTCCAGAAGGACGTGATCACGCAGGCCGTGCTGTTCGCCAATCTCGTGGGCCTCGTTGCGATGCCGCTCATCGGCGCGTGGTCCGACCGGATCGGACGGAAACGGCTGTTCCTCGCCGGCGTCATGCTCGCAAGCTTCTCGATGTTTGCGTTCTACGGTGCTGTCGCAAGCCGTGACACGATGCTGGTGACGGCTGCGGTGATCCTGGCCGCGGGCGTGATCCATCCTTTGATGTTCGGCACTGAAGGAAGCTATTTCCCGGAGCTGTTTCCGACCCGCATCCGTTTCACCGGCGTGTCGATCGGAAAGCAGCTCGGGACGGTGCTCGGCGGTGGCATCGCGCCGCTCGTCGCCACCAGCCTGTTTGCGCAGACGGGCTCCACCTACGCCATCACCGGATATTACCTCGCCCTCGCGGTCGCGGCGGTGATCGCGCTCGGTTTCGCGCGCGAAACCAGCAAATCGCGGCTGCTCGGCTAGGTCCAGCGCCAACACAAGGGAGGTTCTCATGGACGTCAATCTTCTGATCAACGGGCGGGATCAGGCCGCTTCCGGCGGCAAGGTGTTCGAGCGGCGCAATCCGCTGTCACAAGAGGTCGCGAGCCGCGCGGCGGCCGCGACAGTGTCGGACGCCGATGCCGCAGTGGCGGCGGCCTCCGCCGCGCTGGCGCAGTGGTCGGGACTTGGCCCGAATGCGAGGCGCGGTCTGCTGCTCAAGGCGGCCGATGCGCTCGACGCCAAGCGCGACGCCTTCATCCGGATCATGATGGCCGAGATCGGCACCACAGAGGTCTGGTCGGCCTTCAACGTGAAGCTCGCGACCGGCATGCTGCGCGAGGCGGCCTCGCTGACGACGCAGGTCGCCGGCGAGGTGATCCCGTCCGACAAGCCGGGATGCCTCGCGATGTCCGTTCGTCAGCCGGCCGGCGTGTGCCTTGGCATAGCGCCTTGGAACGCCCCGATCATTCTCGGCGTTCGCGCAGTGGCGACGCCGCTGGCCTGCGGCAACACGGTGGTGCTCAAGGCGTCCGAGATCTGTCCTGGAACGCACCGACTGATCGGAGACGTGTTCAGGGATGCCGGCTTCCCGCCGGGTGTCGTGAATGTCGTGACCAATGCGCCGGCGGATGCGCCGGCCGTGGTCGAGCGCCTCATCGCCAATCCCGCCGTCAGGCGGATCAACTTCACCGGCTCGACCCGCGTCGGCCGCGTCATCGCCGAACTCGCCGGACGCCACCTCAAGCCGGTCCTGCTCGAGCTCGGTGGCAAGGCGCCGCTCGTCGTGCTCGATGATGCCGACCTCGATGCCGCGGTCGCAGCCGTGGCGTTCGGCGCCTTCATCAACCAGGGCCAGGTCTGCATGTCGACGGAGCGCGTGATCGTCGATGAGAGCGTGGCCGATCGCTTTGTCGAAAAGCTCGCCAAGAAGGCGGGCGCGCTTCCGGCGGGCGACCCGCGCTCCGGTCCGGTCGTCGTCGGCTCGATGATCGACGAGGCCCCGGCCAAGCATGTCGTTGCCCTGATCGAGGACGCGATCGGCAAGGGCGCCGCCAAGCTCGCGGGCGGAGAGCGCGCCGGCACGGTCGTTCCGGCAACGGTTCTCGATCGCGTCGTGCCCGGCATGCGCATTTACACCGAAGAGAGTTTTGGCCCCGTCGTCTCGGTGATCCGCGCGCGTGGCGTGGATGATGCGGTGCGTCTTGCCAACGACACCGAGTACGGTCTCTCGGCCGCGGTGTTCGGCAAGGATGTCGCGCGTGCGCTGACGGTCGCGCAGCGCATCGAAAGCGGCATTTGCCATGTCAATGGACCGACCGTGCATGACGAGGCGCAGATGCCGTTCGGCGGCATGAAGGGATCTGGCTACGGCCGCTTCGGCGGCCAGGCCGGGATCGCCGAATTCACCGATCTGCGCTGGATCACGATCGAGACGCAGCCCCAGCACTACCCCTTCTGATCGCGCCACGACACGGCGAAGCATGCCAGGAAATCAGTCCATGAATTCGAAAGTCTTGACGGTTCGGGAAGCGACCCTCGGTGTGCTTCGTTCCTTCGGCGTCGACCGCGTCTTCGGCAATCCAGGCTCGACCGAGCTTGCCTTTCTCGGCGATTGGCCGGATGACATCGACTACGTGCTTGGCCTGCAGGAAGCTTGTGTCGTCGGCATGGCCGATGGTTATGCGCAGGCCACAGGACGTCCGGCCTTCGTCAACCTGCATTCGGCGGCCGGGCTCGGCCATGCGCTCGGTAATCTCTTCACCGCGTTTCGCAACAAGACGCCGATGGTGGTGACGGCCGGGCAGCAGGCGCGCAGCCTGCTGCGGATGCGGCCTTATCTCTTCGCGGAGGACGCCGAACAGTTTCCAAAACCGTATGTGAAATGGAGTTCGGAACCTGCGCGCGCCGAGGACGTCCCCGCGGCCATTGCGCAGGCCTTCTTAACGGCCATGCAGCATCCGCGCGGCCCGACATTCGTGTCGGTGCCTTCGGATGATTGGGCGCGGCCTGCGGTCGCTCCGCCGGTCCGCAACATCGCGACGGAGTTTGCGCCGGATCCGGCGGCGATCGTTCGGCTCGGCGCGGCGATTACGGCAGCCAAAAGACCCGCATTCGTGGTCGGGCCCGAAATTGATCGCAACGGCTGCGTCGATGCGATGGTCGCGGTGGCCGAGCGGGCGAGGGTGGCAGTGTTTGCAAGCCCGATGTCGAGCCGGTCGAGCTTTCCGGAATTGCATCCGCAATTCGCGGGCTTCCTTCCGGCCGCGCCAGGTGGGCTCGCCCGCGCCTTGCACGGCGCCGATCTGATCGTCGTGGTCGGGGCGCCCGTGTTCACCTTCCACGTCGAGGGACAATGTGAACTGCTCGACGGCGGAACGCCGGTCTGGCAGATCACCGACGATCCGACCGAGGCAGCGTCCGCTGCTGCCGGCGACACCATCATCAGCACGCTGCCGAAGGCGCTTCCTGCACTGCTGGCGGCGCTGCCTGACGTCGCGAAGCGCGATGCGCCGGCTGCGCGCCCTCAGCCCGCAATTCCCGCCGCGAAAAATCCGATCCCTCCGGCCTATGCGCTGAGCCGGCTCTCGGAGCTGATGCCGCGCGATGCGATCGTGGTCGAGGAGGCGCCGTCGCATCGTCCCGCCATTCAGCAATTCCTGCCGCGGCCGGGCGCGGACAGCTTCTACACCATGGCGAGCGGCGGGCTTGGTTACAGCCTGCCGGCCTCCGTCGGCGTGGCGCTGGCACGGCCGGGCCGACGTATCGTGGGGCTGATCGGTGACGGATCGGCGATGTACTGTGTCCAGGCGATCTGGACCGCGGCACAACGCAAGCTGCCGATTACGTTCGTGATCATGAACAATTCCGGCTATGGCGCGATGCGCGCCTTCAGCCAACTCATGCAGGCGCATCGCCCGCCCGGGATTGATCTGCCCGGGCTCGACTTCGTGGCGCTTGCCAAGGGTCTTGGCTGTCCGGGCAAGCGCGTGACCGATGTCGGCGAGCTCGATCGCGTTCTTGCCGAGGCTCTGGCGTCAAGCGGCCCCGCGCTGGTTGATATCGCAGTCGACGACGCCACGACGGACCTGTTCAGCCATTCGCGCTAGTCCTTGGCGTGCTAGAGCCGCGGCGCCCTGCAGGCGCCGTCCGGCGGCGTAAAGGTGACCAGGCGCAGCTCCGATGCTCCCTCGACCAGGAACGTGGTGTAGGCGAACTCGACTTCTCCCCAAGTCTCGTGCCTGAAGCGCTTAATTCCTTCGCTTCGCTCTGTCACGTCTTGCCGCGGCCACCAATGTCGGAATTCGACGCTGGCCGCCCTTAGCGCCTCAACAAGTGCATCGAAGGCGGGATCGCCGTTGGCCTGGCTGTGGTCGAGGCGAAACTTGGCCAGAGCCTGGCGGGCTCCCTGTTCCCAGTCTGGCCTCATCTGACGGTAACGGGGGTCGACGAACGTCAGCCAAAGACTGTTGCGTTCATTCGGAGGCATCAGGGCATAGTCGCCGAACAGCGCGACCGCGGCCGAGTTCCAAGCCACCACATCCCACCGCGGCGTCTTGAGGTAGGCTGGGTTGGGCAAGCTATCGAGAAAGGTTTGCAGGACCGGCGAGACGGTTGGGACGTTCGGCGTGGCCGCGAGTGGCGGCCGGTGCTGCGCCAAGGCGTAGAGGTGTGCGCGTTCCGCAGTGTCAAGACGCAGCGCTCGACATATCCGCTCAAGAAAATCGGCGGAGACCTGAATAGCGCGGCCTTGCTCGAACCAAGTGTACCACGTGACGCCGACCCCGGCGAGATGGGCAACCTCCTCACGCCGCAGCCCTGGTGCACGACGACGAGGTCCTCCCGCCAGTCCAACTTGTTCAGGCGCAATGCGGGAGCGCCGATCACGCACGAAATCGGACAGTGCTCGGCGGTCGTCGGTGCGCTGTAGATTTGTCACGGTCCATCACGCTGTTGTTCGAACTAATAGGATAACGACTTACATTTTTCACTATAGCGAATTGCTTCACTCTCCGACAGGGACAGCCAAAATATCGTCACCTGCCGGAGCTTCAGATGGACGACCTCACCACCTCCGTCACCCATGCAAACCAGTCGCGGCCATGGCTTACTCTGTCCGTGGTGCTGGTCGGCCCGTTCATGACCGTGATGGACATGATGATTGTGAATGTCGCCATCCCAGATATCCGGCGCCAGCTTGGGGCGAGCTTTGGACAAGCCGAACTGGTGATCGCTGGCTACGGCTTGGCCTATGCGGTGATGCTGATTACTGGCGGCCGGCTGGGCGACCTGTGCGGTCGCCGGAGAATGTTTATCCTTGGGCTGGCTGGCTTTACCGTTGCGTCGGCACTGTGCGGCCTCTCGCCAACCGCGACGACACTGATCTTGGCTCGATTGCTGCAAGGTCTCACCGCGGCCGTCCTATTCCCGCAGGCGCTCGCGCTGATCCACATGACCTTCGCAGAGAGCGCAATACGTACCAAAGCCTTTGCGGCGCTTGGGATTGTATTGGGACTGGCCGCGGTCACAGGCCAGGTGCTGGGTGGCATGCTGGTCAGTATTGATCTGTGGGGTCTGGGCTGGCGAACGATCTTCCTGGTGAACATCCCGATCGGTTGGCTGGCGATCCGAGCGGCGCTACGCCTGATCCCGATGGACACAGTGTCGGCCGGTCAACGGCTCGATGTCACGGGGGTTGCCTTAAGTGCTATTGGCCTCGGACTGTTGCTCTATCCGTTAGTGGAAGGACGGGAGGCGGGATGGCCGGTCTGGTCGGTGGCAATGCTTTGCGCTGCCGTCCCGGTCCTGGCCGGGTTTGCTTGGCATCAATATGGCAAATCCAGTCGAGACGAATCGCCGTTGTTGCAGATGGGTCTGTTCGGCAATCGATCCTTCACGATTGGCGTTGTGTTGGTGCTGGTCTACTATTCTACTCATAGCTCCTTCTTTCTCGCCTACGCGTTCCTGGTGCAGGTTGGGCTTGGTCGATCGCCACTGGCCGCCGGCATCATTCTTTCCGCAGTACCCGTTGCATTCATGATTGGCTCGACAATCGCCGGGCGAGCAGCAGTCGAGCACCGATGGAATGTACTCGCGGTCGGCTCTACGATTAAAGCGATCGGCAACGGCGCGGCGGCCGGCACGGCGTTTTTCGGGGCGCCCATGCAGGCCGAAGCGCTTATCCCGAGTCTGCTGCTCGTCGGATTTGGCCAAGGCCTGTTGGTGACGCCGCTTTTCAATACCATTCCCGGCGGCATTCCTCATCGCGACATCGGATCGGCCTCGGGCATGCTCAGTACCACGCAGCAAGTGGGGGGTGCCTTCGGCGTCGCTCTGGTCGGCAGCTTGTTTGCCGCCGTGCTTGTCCATGCCCGCGGGGGAGGGGCGGCCGAGGTGGAAGCCTATGGCAGCGCCTTCGCAGCGGCCAGCGCCTACGCCGCGCTGATGGGTCTGGTCATGCTTGTCCTGCTGTTTGCCCTACCGTTGGAGCGCAGGGAGCGTGTCTGACGCGACGAGGAGGCCGGCCAGACCCGCAATCGCCGGCGAGCTGGAAAGCTCGCCGGCGACGCATCGCCGTCAGCAGGAGTACCACCCTATTGCCGCGTCAGGCGAACCAGGTCCTGTCGCAGGAGGTAGAAGGAGACTGCGAGCAGCACGACGTCCTTCATCAGGAAGGGCACGTTTCCGGTCATCGCGGGGAAGCCTCCCGCCGCGATGTCCCAGCCTTCCGGCATGAAGGGAATGATGGTGACCGTCGCGATGAAGGTGCCGGTCGAGCCGAGGGCGCCGAGAACGCCAAGACGCTTGTCCCAGAAGCCCGCAAGCAACAGCGAGCCGAACGTCCATTCCGAGACGCCGAGGAAGTAGCTCGCGCCGGCATGGCCGAACACAGGATAGAGCCACCAGATCAGCGGACCGTTGCTGATGAACGGGACCAGTCGTTCGAATTCGTACGGAAACCACTTCTGGTAACCGAAGAAGAAGAACATGATCACCATCGAGGCGCGGACGGCATGATAGTCGAGATCCTCGGCGAGCAGGCCTGATCTCTCCAGCACGCGGACGAGAGGGTTTTGAGCCGTATTGGCAAGTGTAGTCATGGTCGTGATCCCTTTGAGATGATCGATGCGGCGCGGTCGCGTTACGCGACGGCCGGGAAGTCGATCTCGGTGTCGTTGATGCGGTTGAAGACGTTGGTGAAGACCGTGGTCGCGAAGGCGAGGCTGATCTCCACGAGCTGCGCGTCGCTGTAACCGGCGGCCGTTATCGCGGCGAAGTCTTCGTCGCTGACGGTGCCGCTCGATCGCGCGAGCTTGCGAACGAAGCCGACCAGCGCATCGCGCCTGGCATCGCCGGTGGGCTGGCCGTCGCGGATCTGCTTGAGCACCTCCGGCTTCACGCCGGCGAGCTTTCCGAGATGGCTATGGGCGGCGACACAATAGTCACAGCCGGCGACTTCGCTGATGACGAGCTTGATGATCTCCTTGTCGGACTTGCTCAGGCTTCCGGAGGCAAGCACCGCATCGGCAGCAAGCACGGCCTTGAGCGCAGCGGGACCATGGGCGGCGATGGCCGCGAACGTGTTCGGCACGTTGCCGATGGCCTTCTTGATCTGGGCATAGACCTGACCGGACGGACCGGCATCTGTTTCGAGGTTCGGGACAGAAAGACGAGACATGGTGGCACTCCTTGGTTGGGGTGGTGAACGATTGCGGAGTGACAGTAGGGTCTCGGTTCGAGACTTTTAATGCCGAGAAAGCGCTGTTATATGCTCGATCATCTCATTTACGGGAGGCCGCCATGGATTGGCTTAGCCGGTTGTTCGAGATGATGCCGGTGCGCGGTCGTCTCGACCTGCGCTGCGCCTACGGCGTGCCCTGGCGGATCGAGCAGGGGCCGGGCGAGGCGAACGAAATCCCGTACCATGCGGTGCTTGCCGGCTCGGCGATTCTGGAGAATCCAGCGGGAGGCCGGCCGCTGCTACTGAAGACTGGCGACATCCTCCTGCTTCCCGGCAATCCACGGCACGTCATGCATGACGGCAGCGGAGCCGTGCCGCTCAAGGCCCGCAACCGTGCGGCTCTCAATTTCACGATCAGCGAAAATCCCGGCGCGGACGAGCGGCTCGATCTGTTGTGCGGACACTTCGCGATCGCTCCGCCGCACGACCGGTTGCTGCGCAATTATCTGCCGCCTGTCCTCATCGTGAATGCCGGCGCTCACGCCGGACAGCGGGGCACTGCGGGGCAACTCGCGGGCCTCGTTGCCCTGATGCGCGGCGAGACGGCGGACGACCAATTGGGTGGCCGCGCGATGCTGAACGCACTAACGACGGCGATGTTCGCACTCGTGCTGCGGCTCGCCAGCGAGACCGATGCGGCGCCACGGGGGCTCCTTGCACTTGCAGGCCATTCGCGCCTTGCGCCCGCGGTCGCCGCCTTGTTCAGCGCGCCGGCACGCGCATGGACGCTGCCCGCGCTTGCGCGTCTCTGCAACATGTCGCGTGCGACACTTGCCCGTCAATTCCAGGAGAAACTTGGATGCTCGCCGAGCGACCTCCTGACGGACATTCGCATGAGCCTCGCAGCGAACCAATTGAGGACATCGTCGGTCTCGACTGGAGCTGTTGGAGAAGCGGTAGGATATCAATCCGAGGCAGCATTCCAGCGCGCCTTCAAGAGCCATATGGGCGTCACGCCGGCGCAGTGGCGAAAGACGACGCGGGAGCCAGCCGGGCTTGCCGACTTGAAATTGGCAAGGCCCGAAGAGATCTCCACCAATGAGAAGGCGTAGGCACTCCAACTGAGCGGGACGCGTGGCGTCGCGTCTACGCAGTACACCCTCGGCAACCCGACATTATTTGTCGGAGCCGGAATCCTTGCTCCGAGCTTCGGCAGCTTTCTCGAGATCCCATGCCCGCTGCAGGCGCTCGGGGCTCGTTGCGTTCAGTATTTTGGTCCAGGCACCGCCGAGTGCCTTGATGCCGTCGTGTAGAGTGGGAGCATGTCCGGTCGACCAATCAGGCAAGGCCATCGGGACGCTTATCGACCAGGACCAGCTGTCTCCGGAACGATGCACGTTGCCGATCACATGCCCTTCATAGATGACGACGTAATGGTCCTTGACGTCCGGCCACCGAAGCTTGGCATTGAGGGAAATGGTTTGTTTCATGAAACGAGACTTGTGTGGGGAATGACTTCGATTGCAATCATCTGAGCGGCCGCAATTGGTGCCGAGGCCGGCAGCAACTACGGTGGGCTCCCGGTCCGAGCAATGTCTTGAGAGCCGGCGCTGTGGCGGACGCGATCGCTAATGCGACTCGCGTTTCCAAGCTTGATAAGAATGTATCGATTTGGCACTATGCCGGCATATTCGGAGAAAATCATGTATAAGTCATGCCTTGTCGCGATTGCTGCCGCCGTCTGCATGTGTGCATCGTCCGCCAGCGCCCAGGGCGGTCCTTATCCCTTCGGCGATGAGCCGTACCGGCTGAACTGGTATCCCGACCCCGAGATCGCGACCGGTTGCTGGAAGTGGAATTGGCAGCAATATCAGTGGGACAATTATTGTCCGGTGTACGTCCAGCCCAAGGCCTTCATGTACCCTCGCGCGAGGGCGCTCGTCGTTCGCACCAAAGGTTAGCGAGCGGCTGAACCGCGACGCCTTGCGAGGGCGCCGCTCAGGCACACGTCAATCAGTAGTTCTCGATCGTGCAGGCGATCTGGCTGTGCTTGCCGAAATTGAGCAGGGCATTGCCGCCGAAGCCGTCCACCCAGACGCCGGGACCGGCGTAGCGATATCCGACCCCCATCGGGACCAGGCGTACATGCACGCCGCCGGAGCGGCCGGAATGCAGCGATGCCGTCACGACGTCGCCGTCGATTGACACTGCGATCGGGCACAGCGGGTATTGCCTGCCGTTCTCGCAGGTGAAGACGAGCTCCGAGCAACTGCCGATCCCGCTCGGAGAAGCCTTCAAGGCCATATCGGCCGCGTTGGCTGCCCCAGGACTGCCCGCCACTCCGGCTCCGAAAAGAACAGCCGCCGTCAGACACTTGGCCATGAAATTACGCATTGCCGCCCCCAAAGAAATTTTCAAATCACAGGACTAAGAGAGCAAAAATCGCCAACACCGTCAAACCGCGGCGTTGCCGCGACGGCCGGAGGCTTCTCATCTGTTGCCGTCCTGCGACAGGGCCGGGCGGCGCATCCTGCCCCGCAACAGGGTATCGGAGGGCAGTTCGCCGAACTCGCTGCGGTAGTCGCGGGCAAAATGGCCGAGATTGCCGAAGCCGCATTTCGCGCAGACCTTGGTGACGGTTGTTCGGGAGCCGGCCTCCGCCAGCATGTCGTAGGCGTGCACCAGGCGGATGCGCTTCAGGAAATCGGCGATCGAAGTCCCCCGCAACGCAAAGTGCTTCTGTACACCGCGCAAGCTGACGCCGTGCTCGCGGGCAATCTCGGCGATGACAAGCGGCTTGTCCCATTGGGTTTGCAGATGCTGGATGAAGCGCAGCATGTTCTCGGATACCTCATTGCGCTCTCGTCGCTCCGTGATGTCGACACCTATCCCGATCAGGTGTGTCACCTGTCCATTGCCGTCGCTCACCGGGTTCACCGCCTGTCGGACCCAGCGCACATCGCCATCACCGTCGAGCTCTCGATAAGCCAGCATGCCCGCCGCCCCGCTGAGCCCGCGGCGGAGCAGTCCTTGCACCTGATCGAGATCGTCGGGATGAACGGCTTCGGTCAACGTATCGATTGTGGCCTCCGAGGATGCCGGCGACGGTCCCGCGAGCACGCGATAGGCGCCCGTTCCACCGGGGCGTCCTGGCACGCTCCGCCGCCAGATCGTGACGCCGGCCAGATCCGCGGCGGCCTCGTTCGGCGCCGTTGGCGCTTCCTCCAGCAGACAACTGATCCACTTGAGTGGGCCGTCATTGCTCGTGATGCCGGACTGCACGGTTTTCATCCGTACGAAGCGGCCGTCCTTTGCCAGGTAAAGAGCTTCGAAGCGGCTTGCATCGGTCGTGCGATTCACCAGCCGGCTCAAATTGGCAAACCACGCGTCGCGGTACGCGGGGTGGACAAGATTGTGCAGCGTAAGCTGGAGCATTTCGTTCGCATCGTACTGCAGAGCCTTCCGCGCAGCATTGTTCGCAAACGCAATCCGGCCCGACGCGGCATCGAACAGCACGGCGCCGATCGGAATACCATCCAGCAACAGACGCGGCATCGAGCCGAGGTACTCTGGCTTGATCATGCGAAGGCGCAACCTCCGGGATCTGCACGGCGGCCGGCACGCGCGCGCACTGCGTGAGTCGCGCTGACGCGGAGGCGGCCATTGTTCTTTCGTCGGGTTCGAAGCACGATGGTATTGGAATGCTACGTAATCAGGAAATTAGTACCGCTACCTTGCGAAAAGCCGCTGCAACTTGAGCGAGCCGCATCGTTTTGAGCGAACAAAATCGAGTCACACTATTGCCTTAATGCAAATGCGCGCGATAGCCTTTGCCTAATTTTTGGTTAAAGCGATGGCTGTGGGGCTGGGGCGTTTTTTGCGAGACGACTTTATTTCGACGCCCGATTTGAGCGCCGCACCTTCGAGTCGCGAAGTTATTTCACGCGGTCCGTGACCGCACAATTTTTTTCGGAGGAGGGCCTGGGGGGCAGGACATTTCAAAGTTTGCTCGGCTCATTGAGAGATTTGGCGGCGAGCTAGCGTCTGCAAAATAAGACCGCAGTCATTTGCCGCTCCTTTCCAAAAATCATTGAGACACGCAGGCCGGTGAGCATTCGCATCACGATTCTTTCCGGCCAACATCCAGGACACGAAAATCGAGAATAGCGCCCGACGTCGGGCCGAGAAGACTTGCGACATCACTGCTGTGGTGACGGAGCGGAAAACCTCCGCCTGCGGCAGAAGTTTTACAGGGCAGCGTAGGACACGCTGGAGGACAGGAGCATCACTATGGCGGCCAAGACAACGAATGGCTCGGCAATTGCGTTGAAGACCACATTGAGCGGCCTGGAGATCGATGGTGGCAACGGCGCCGATGTCATCACCGCTGACATCCTATTCCAAGGGGCGGATGATCCGACGAAGGGCTACACCTACACCATTGTTGGTGGAAATGGCGACGACATTGTTTGGGGCTCTTCGCGCAACGAAACCATCTGGGGCGACAGCAATGGAAACAGCAGCACCAGCGATAACGGCGCCGATCAGCTGCATGGCGGCGGCGGCGACGATCAGATTCAAGGCGGCAATGGCGATGACAAGATCTGGGGCGATGACGGTAATGACACGCTGTTTGGCGACAATGGCGCCGACAGCCTGACGGGCGGGCTAGGGGCTGACGTGCTGACCGGCGGCAAGGGCGGGGACAAGTTCATCTATCTCCTCACGACCGATTCCACCGCCAATGCGAATGGCTCCTGGAACCCAAATACCGGCGATTGGATCAAGGACTTCAACCACAGCGAAGGCGACAAGCTGGACTTTACCGGCTTCAACGACATCACCGGCTCCGGTCATCCTGACAAGCTAACCTGGGACGATAGTGGGACGGGTGGCCGCTACAAGATCTGGACTTCCAACGGCTTTGTCTATGCCGATACCAATGGGGATAGCACGGCTGATCTTGCCATCAAAGTCACCGGCACAGTTGGGGCGAACGACTTCCTCGGGATCAATCATGCGCCCGTTGCGGTGAGTGATACGGGCACGACGGACGAAGATCACTCGGTCGTTTTGAATCCGCTTGCGAATGACACCGACTCCGATGGCGATGCACTGAGCATCACCACCGTTTCAATCGCGCCCGGCCACGGAACCGCAACGATCACGGACAGCGGTCATACGATTACCTACGACCCGACAAGTGCGTATCAATATCTCGCCGCAGGCGAGTCTGTACAGGTCACGATCAACTACACCATCTCGGACGGACACGGCGGAACGGCAAATGCGGTTGAGATCGTGACCGTTAACGGTGTCGATGATGTTCCGATCGCCGTTGCTGACATCGGTTCGATGGG